>JAGIAF010000137.1 GCA_017745015.1 Bdellovibrio sp.
CTGTTCGCATGGGCTCGCAGCCTAGAATGGCTTTTCATCGCGCGTTTGTTCGCAGGCTTCTTCGGCGCCAGCCTTTCTACGGCATCTGCCTATATTTCTGATATCACACCAAAACATGAACGCTCCAAAGGCATGGCTTTGATCGGCGCAGCCTTCGGCCTGGGCTTCGTTGTCGGCCCCGCACTTGGCGGCGGACTTGCCGTTTGGGGTCGTCATATCAATGATGCACCTCACTTCGATACTTCATTTGCGGCGATCTGGGTTGCCGGACTTTGTTTTGCAAACTTCCTTTTCGGTATCAAGTTCTTGAAAGAGTCTTTGTCTGAAAAAAGTGAATCCGCGGCCAAGAAGAAACGCTTCTCCGTTATGTGGCACTATTTGAACATCAAAACCGTTGGAGCCTTGATGGCAGTATTCGGGCTTTGCTCCTTGGCGATGTCAGGAATGGAAGCCACGTTAATTTTGTACATGGGCGAAAAGTTCCAGTGGGGCATTAAACAAGTGAGCTTTGGTTTCGCCTATATCGGCGTCATCATTATTTTCACTCAAGGTTTCTTGGTTCGCCGTATGCTCCCTAAATTTGGCGAGCGCACGGTTTTGCGCACAGGTCTTTTGTTGTTCGCAGTAGGCTTGAGTTTGATTGCAGTCTCTTCAACTTTGTCGATGATGGCGATTGCAATGACTTTGCTTTCTGTCGGCAATGGCCTGACAAACCCTTCCACATTGGGAAGCATCAGCTTGCTTACAGATCCTAAAGAACAAGGCGCTGCAATGGGTGTCACTCAAAGCATGGCGTCTTTGGGACGCATCCTGGGACCTGCTATCGGTGGCGCACTTTACGGATCCGTTGCGATCACAGCCCCGTTCTGGGTTTCTGGAGCTCTCGCTTTTGTCGGACTCGGTATTGTATTAGTGAACTATAAGATGATTCCTGACCACGCGCGTGTAGGTTAATGACTATGGACTATAATGAAATTGGATATTTTCAGTTCAACAATCTCATTCACGGCCGTGTTCCCATGGTTTTGGTCAACCTCGGGGTGGATCTTAAAACTTGGTACAAGAGCGTCGAAGCAATGCATATCGACAATGTTACTGTGACGGGTTCCACGGAAGAAATCTTACAAAAAATCCAATCCCGCAAACTTCCGCCGCACTATCCAATCATGGTGATCGACGAAAATGGTACGACATATAAAAGCGTCATCGAAGCTATCGAAGCTGCTGGTTTTATGAATGTTTACACCGTTAAAGGTGGATTCGTCGGACTCCAAAACGAACGCGCCCAACAATAATTACCCCCTCTAAGCACACTTCGGAATTCTTTTGTCCGAAGTGTCCAACACCTTCCGCCCGTTACCTTAACGAAATACAAACACAGTTAAGACTTCATTATGTTTCTTCGTAGCCCCTTGATACTTCACAGGAAAACGACTGTACTTCTTGTGGCAGATTTTTAATTTTCAAAAAAAATTAAGGCCAACTGACATAAATATATAATGGGTTGTTGGCGGCACCAAAGTGCTGCTGCATACTTAACTCGTTAAAGAACTTAAAACTTAAACCAAAAACTTTTCACAGAAGGACATTAATAATGAAAAAGTTTTTATTAGCAGCATTGGCAACAACAGCAGCAGTAACGACAGCACATGCGGGCAGCGTTAGCTTGGATTTGAGAGCAGACTATCAAGGTCAAACTTTTGATAGCGCCGCGATCGATGCAGGTGCAGGCCCAGACAACTCAAAATTCTACCTTCAAACAGGTCGTTTAGACTTCCAAGGTAAATTGAATGACGAAACCGACTATCGTCTTCGTTGGAGATTTGCTGGTAAAGACCAAGCTACCCTTCAAAAACGTGATAACACTTTCCAAGACGTAGACTTCGCTTACGTATCTAACAAAATGGCTGATGGTATGTTGAAACTTACTATCGGTAAATTCGGTGCAGATATCGGTGGTTTCGAAGGCGCTAACAGCGGCGCTGATATGTACTTCACTTCTGAAGCATATAACGGCACAAGCTATCTTGGTGGTTACTACAACAATGGTTCAGATGAAACAGGTCGTGCTTCTTTGTCTGGCTTCACTCGTATTCTATACTACACTGGTGCGAAGCTTGCCTTTACATTTGCTGACCAAGAAATCAACATTCAAGGTGCAAATATCGATACTCTAAATGGCAGAACTCAAACGGGTAACACCCTTGGAACTCCAAGCGGTGACCATCTTGATGGAACTGCTCTTGACCAAAACACAGCATTGTACGCTATCGCCTACAAAGGTAAATTTGGTGATAACTGGCAAGCTCGTGCAAGCTACCATATGATGAAAACTGAACCAGCTGCCGGCTTGGACGGTACAGTTCAATACATCGCGGTGGGCGGTCAATTCCAATCTGAAGCTTGGTTGATTCAATTGGATTACTTGATGAACTCTTACAAAGAAACTATTCCAGCGGAAACTGGCACAGACACTCTTACATCAATCGTTGCTTCTGCAAAATGGAGCTTCACTGATAACTGGGCTGCGATCTTGAAAGCTGCATACTCTATCGAGAAATTCGACGATGCAACTTCTGCAGAGAACAAATACATGTCTGAAGGTTTGGCTATGGAATACAAACCTAAAAAAGACGATGTATTCCGTTACCACGTAGCTTACAACTTCAGAACTATGAGTCCAGACGCAGGTGGCGACCGCAACTTGCAAGAGTTCGTGGTTGGTACACGCATCTTGGCTGATTTCTTGAAATAATCCTTAAGAAAACAGACCTAAATCGAGGGAGGCCCACAAGCCTCCCTTTTTTTATGCCCGAATGACGCGGCGAACACCCAAAAGGTGCCTGGCACCGTTTGAAATGGGCTTGGCCCTCTACCCTAAAATGCTTGAATCTGATAGGCTCTAAAGGTTAAAAAATCGCTTTTTGGGGTACCTAAGAATGTCAGAACAATTATCAGATCGCTATAGTCCCGCAGACGTAGAAAACAGAACTTATCAATGGTGGGAAAACTCCGGCTTCTTCAAAGCTCAGGACAAATCAACTAAGCCTCCATTCTCCATCATCTTGCCTCCACCTAACGTCACAGGTTTCTTGCACATGGGTCACGCCTTGGATCACACGATTCAAGATATTCTCATTCGTTGGAAGCGCATGAACGGTTACAATACGATGTGGTTGCCAGGTACGGACCACGCCGGTATCGCAACTCAATCCGTTGTTGAACGCGAACTTAAAAAAGAAGGCGTGACTCGCCATGATTTGGGTCGTGAAAAATTCGTAGAAAAAGTTTGGGACTGGAAACACCAGTACGGTGATCGTATTTATTCTCAAATGCGTCGCATGGGTGATTCTTGTGACTGGGATCGCGCTGTATTTACTTTGGACGAAGGCGTTTCTAAAGCCGTTCGTAAAGTATTCGTGTCTCTTCACAAAAAAGGTTTGATCTATCGTGGTCAACGCCTGGTGAACTGGTCAGGTCCTCTTGAAACTGCCATCTCTGACTTGGAAGTTGAACACAAGCAAATCAAAGGTTCTCTTTACCACATCAACTATCCTCTTGAGGATGGCTCTGGCTTCTTGACGGTGGCAACAACTCGTCCAGAAACAATGTTGGGGGATACAGCTCTTTGCGTTCACCCTGATGACGAGCGCTATAAGCACTTGATCGGAAAAAACGTCATCGTGCCTTTGATCAACAGAAAGATCAAAATCATCGCTGACACTTACGTGGATCTTAACTTCGGTTCTGGCGTGGTTAAAATTACTCCGGCTCACGATTTCAACGACTACAAAATCGGTAAGTCTCACCACCTGGAGTTCATCAATCTTCTGACTCGTAAAGCAGAGATGAATGAAAACGCGGGCCCATACGCTGGTTTGAAAGTTCAAGAAGCGCGTAAACGCGTGATCGAAGATTTGAAAGCTCAAAATCTTTTGGTGAAAGAAGAGCCCCATGTTCACTCCGTAGGTCACTGCTCGCGCTCTGGCGCCGTAGTTGAGCCCTTCTTGTCTGAACAATGGTTCGTTAAAATGGAGCAGCTTGCAGTTCCTGCAAAACGCGTTGTAGAGTCTGGCACAATCCGCTTTGAACCAGAATCTTGGACAAAGGTTTACTTGCACTGGCTGAACAACATTGAAGACTGGTGTATCTCTCGCCAATTGTGGTGGGGTCACCGTATTCCAGTTTGGTATTGCAACTCTTGCCAACACCAAAACGTTGCTGAAGCTGATGCAACAGTTTGTGAAAAGTGTGGCAGCAAAGATTTGCGCCAAGACGACGACGTTTTGGATACATGGTTCTCGTCTGCTCTTTGGCCGTTCTCTACAATGGGTTGGCCAAATGAAACTGAGACATTGAAAACATTCTACCCAACGAGTTACTTGGTAACTGGTCACGATATCATCTTCTTCTGGGTTGCCCGCATGATCATGATGGGTCTTGAGTTCCAACGTGATGTTCCGTTCAGAACGGTTTACATCCACGGCTTGGTTCGCGATGCTCAAGGCAGAAAAATGTCGAAGTCTTTGGGGAACTCTATTGATCCAGTTGAAATGATCGAGAAGCACGGTGCGGATGCCTTGCGCTTTACGTTCGCAGCTCACTTGTTCTCTGGAAAAGATTTTAAATTCAGCGAACAACGTCTTGAAGGCTATCGTAACTTCATGAACAAAGTTTGGAATGCGGCTCGTTTTGCCCTTTCAAATCTTTCTGACTTCAAAGTTCCAGCGGAAGGCGTAAAAGCTTTGCCGAACAAATCGCACATCAGCGTGTTCGACCAATGGATTATCACGAAGCTTGCTGAAGTGACTAAAGAAGTCGAAGAAGCCATGGAAGCAGAACGTTTTGCTGACGCTGCCAATGCTTTGTATCAGTTCATCTGGAATCAATTCTGTGACTGGTATATCGAATTCACGAAACCGATCTTGAATGGCAATAACGCTGAAGAAAAAGCGGCAACTCAGTTGGTAATCGCGCAGGTTCTGAACCGTATCATGCGTTTGATCCACCCGTTCACGCCGTTTATCTCTGAAGAGATCTATCAAAAGCTTCCGATCAAAGGAAACGCCTGCATGATGGATCAATACCCAAATACAAGAAATGACAAAGATTTCTTGGCACTGGCGTCTTCCCAAGCAGCTCTTGAGATCGATATCGTTAAAGAAGTTATCACAGCAATGCGTAACATCCGCGGCGAAAACCGTATCAGCCCGGCAGTTAAATTGAATGTGCGTATGGGCGTAACAAATGACCAAGTTCAAAAAATCTTGGGCAACAACCGTACAGCGTTGATGACAATGGGACGCCTTGAAAACATGGAAATCGGTGCCGAAGGTAACTTGATGAAGTGTGCAGTAGCTCCAGTTGTAGTTAAAGATGCCTCAGTCAAAGTCATCATCCCTCTTGAGGGCTTGGTCGACTTCGACGAAGAGATCAAACGTATCAACAAGTCGATCGAGAAATTGCAAAAAGATATTTCTCTTTTGAGCGGCAAGCTTTCAAACGAAAAGTTCGTAGCAAACGCCGACGAAGACGTGATCGCAACCGACAGAGCGCTTCTAGCGCAATCAAAAATCCAATTGGATTCTTTGAGAGACGCTTTGACTCGCTTCCAATAGGTACGGCCACACTTTTGGTAGCAATAGTGCATCAAAGGTAAAAAATTTGAATATTAAAAAAGGTGCGAAGTAAAACTCGCACCTTTTTTTTATTTGTAGGTATGAAAGCATTAACGCAGGTGCACTACCAAAAGTGTGTCCGTACCTACCACGCGAATGAAGAGTTCGTGCCTTTTTTTATTTCCAGAGTTTTCCGGTACACATGAGGTAGAACATTTTGAAGTCGCCAATTAAAGACCATAGTGGGTGCTTAAAGGTGGCTGGGCGGTTCTTTTCGATAATGAAGTGGCCGACCCAGGCAAAGCCATAGCCGATGGCAGGTAAAAGCCACAGAGCTATCCACAACTCATTTACTAGCGCGTATATAATTATAAAATGAACCAAAAGAGTTCCGACGAAATGCAGGCGACGATTCGTCGGATGAGAATGCTCTTGCAGATAGAATGGCCAAAACTCTTTGAAAGAGTTCATTACTTACAAACGCACTTCAGCGTCTTTGAAGAGTCCACGCCTGTGCAGTTGAACGTCTTTCCTTCATGAGAAAGAGTGAAGGAATAGATCTTTCCGTTTCTTTCGACGACATTCAAATCATCGCCGTTTTGGTAAAGCACCGTGCGGGCAATAGATTTAGAAACCAACTGGCCATCAGATTCTAAACTTGCGATCAAAGTATCTGAAGGATTCAAAGACTGCTCACGAGCCAGTGGCAATTCCTTCTGACCACCTGTCGGAATCAATGAATAGTATTTCAACACTCTAGCCACTGGCATGTCTGGATCGTTAGTATTCTCAATGAAAATTCGACGAATTTCTCCAGCATTAGTTTTAATATCTGTCGTCGACCATTTCTCTTGTTGAGTGACGACTTCGCCCAAATCAGGCGCAACAACAGTATTCAAGGATTCGAAGTTGATATCATCGTTTTGACCGAAAGGTCCTGTTTGCACCGCCAAGCAAGCGCCCAAGTCTTTGAAGCTTTTTTGAAGCATCGCAAAGCGCTCAGGATCTTCCATCTTCGTCGGCAGGAAGCCCGCTTCATCAGCTTGCACAGGTGATGTCTCGTTGTCAGCAGGTGGAGGTGTGGGGTTCGTATCCCCAGCAGGGACTCCCTCAGCAGGAGGCATATCTGCAGGAAAAACATCGGCGCTATGATTTGGTTTAAGGAAGCAGTAAGAAAGAATCAGAATAACAGCGGCGACGATAACAAGGATGACGGCATTTTTTTTACTCATCCAATAACTATCGGCCTGCTCCCCAGACTCGTCAACGGGCAGCACACTGGAACATTAATTTCTACTGCGTTGCGACCTCCTCAATGTGCAAAAAGCACACCTTCGTCGGTCACGCCTGGCATAAATTAATGTTTCAGCGTGCGGGGACCTGCAGCGTAAATTACTTAATAAGCCCGATTTCTCTCAAGCGTTGCATCAAGAAATCTTGGCCCGTGATATCAGGGTACTTAGCCCCGCTACCTTTGCAAGAAGGCAAACAGCTCAACATTGCATCTGGATGTGGGTGCATAAAGAACGGCATAGAGTAACGGCTGCCATTTTTACCATCTTGAGGATTGATCACTCGGTGAGTTGTTGACGGCAAAACGTCGTTCGTCAAACGAGCCAACATATCACCTACGTCAACGATCAAAGTGTCTGGTTCAGATTCGATATCCAACCAAGTGCCATCACGATCTTTTAATTGCAAACCTGAAGCCGTCGCTGCAGGCAAGATTGTGATGAAGTTGATATCTTCGTGAGCGGCTGCGCGCACGCAACGTGGATCAACACCTTCAGGAATCGGCGGGTAATGCAACAAACGCAAGATAGAGTTTCCATCTTTTGTCATGCGAGCAAAGAAGTCTTTATCAACTTCCAAAGGCATTGTCAGAGCTTCCAACATCACTTCGCCCGCTTGTTCCAAAGCGTTGAACAAGTTGATGAAGTGAGATTTGAATTCAGGAAGTTCAGCTGGCCAAACGTTATCTGGGTAAACTTCTTTCAAAGAGTTACCAGCAGCAAGCTCGCGACCTACGTGCCAGAATTCTTTAAGATCCATGACTGGAGAATCTTTTGCGTGTTCTTTTCCGAACGGAGTGTAACCACGTTGGAAACCTGCTGTTGGAGAGATGTAAGATTTTTTAGTTTCTTCAGGAAGACCGTAGAACTTTTCAAGAAGATCATAAGCTTTGTGAAGATCGGCAGCTTTTACGTTGTGATCTTTTAGAATGATAAAGCCATATTCTTTAAGACCCATGAAAAGATTGTCGATGAATTTTGCTTTTTCGCTACCGTCACCTTTTGTGTAGCTAGCAAGACTAAGAGTAGGCACCTTACGAAGCGTGCTTTGTTCTGCGTGAGATACTGTTTCCGTTCTCATAGATTCCCCCTGTGATTGGAAATCTAGCCCGGCGCTTATTATAAAGGCAACAGCAACTAATTATGCGTAAAAAGAATATCGAGAACTCGTACCTGGGTGGGAGTCTCAAATTCAAAGTGAATGTCGCCGTCAAACAATCTCACGGCGTGTTTATTTCGATAAGGAGCGGTATCAGTCCCTTCGTAACCACGATAAACAACAGGTCGCGGATCCAATTTCAAAGTATCTTCGATGATAGCGCGAAGGGGTTTGTCAGGATTTCGTTGTTGCCACTGCGCAAGCAGATCCAATGCTTTTTCACTGAACTCAACTTGAATCGGATCTTTGATAACTTCAGAGGTCCAACCCGTTCTTGCATCAGGAATGGATTCCACTTCTGGAAGATAAGGTTTGATATCCAAGATCGGCGTTCCATCGACAAGATCCGCACCAGAAACAATGATCCCATCTTTTTCAACTTTCACGATTTCTACTAGCGAAAGACCAATGGGATTCGGGCGATGTGGAGTGCGTGTGGCAAAAAGTCCGATACTTTTTCCGCCCATACGAGGAGGATGAACCTTCGCATGATAACGAGCGACTTTGTTCTGATGGAAAACCCAAATTAGCCAGACATGACTAAACCCCTCAAGACCTTGAAGGGCCTCTTCCGGCTGAAGATCCGCGCGAATTTTAAGACGAGCCCAAGCATTTTTTACAAGTCCCGGCTGTCGCGGAGTTCCAAATTTATCTCTGAAGCAGCTCTCAATAAAGCCAATGGGTTCCATAAGGTACGCCGTACCTTTCGGGGGTGTGAAGCGTCAAGGAAAAGACATAAAAAAACCCACATCCTTCCTAGAATGTGGGTTTTGAATTCTAAAAGACGAAACTTTTTTAGAAGTTTCCAGATCTTCTCATCAAACCGTCGCGGTTTTTGATAATGATCTCTTTACCGTTCAAATCGATCAATCCTTCGTTTTTGAACTCAGT
>JAGIAF010000138.1:0-5641 GCA_017745015.1 Bdellovibrio sp.
GTGTGGATCCACTCAGTCGCCGCGACTTCTGGAAATTGCTCTATGAGTTCCGTGAAGAAGAGATTACGATCCTTGTGACCACGTCCTATATGGATGAAGCCTTAAAATGTGAAGAGGTGCATTTACTCTTTGAAGGAAAAGATCTTTTGGAGGGAACGCCGGAAGAGATATTGAAAAAAGAGAAGGCTCATAGCTTTGAAGAAGTGTTCTTGCGCTATGATTCTTCCCTGGAAAAAGCCGAAGGAGCGTCGAAATGAATTCAGTCGATGTGAAAAACCTTTCTGTAAAGTTCGGCGACTTCTATGCAGTGAAGAATGTATCTTTCGCGGTTGCGGAAGGAGAGATTTTTGGATTCCTTGGGGCCAATGGAGCAGGGAAGACGACAACCATTAGGGTGTTGTGTGGACTATTGATTCCCAGTGAAGGGGAGGCGTCGGTGGCGGGGATTGATGTTCAGTCCAATGCTATCGAAGTGAAAAAGCAAGTGGGTTATATGTCCCAGAAGTTCACTCTCTATGACGATATGACCGTGGCCGAGAACTTGGCCTTTACCGCAGCCCTGCGAAAACTCGATGATAAGAAGTTCTTAGAACGCAAAGCTCAGTTATTACAGTTTATCCGTTTTCAGCGGTCCGAAGACACCATGGTTCGCGACCTTCCTGGAGGGATTAAACAGCAGGTGAGTCTGGTAGCTTCGGTCTTACATGATCCTCAAGTGGTCTTCTTGGATGAACCCACTGCCGGTGTTAGTCCGGCCTTTCGGCAAAGATTCTGGGGGTTGATCAGAGAGCTGGCATCTGTAGGTAAAACGGTTTTTGTAACAACTCACTATATGGATGAAGCCGAGCAATGTGGACGCATCGCTTTGATGAAAGACGGAGAGTTGATCGCTCTCGATAGTCCGGAGAACTTGAAAAAGTATTCCTTTCCGCACAAGAATCCCAAACGAGTGAGTCTTGAGGATGTCTTTATCCACCAAGTGGAAGGAGAGCCTGCGCGATGAATACTTCGGTGTGGGCTATCGCCAAGAAGGAAGTCTTTCATATCGTGCGAGATCCGTTCACGTTGGCATTGGCGTTAGGGATGCCGGTGATCATGGTCTTGTTCTTCGGTTTTGCTATCGAGTTCAATTTGGACCGTATTCCGCTAGCAATTTTTGACGGCAGCAAAACTGTTAGCTCGCGCAATTTGATCGATACCTTTGTAAGCTCCAACTATTTCATTCCTCGTTACGTGGTGAATCCCAGTCAGGCCATTCAGTTTATGGATGAAGGGAGGGCAAAATCCGCTCTGATAATAAAACCCGAGTACGCCCGCGACTTAGCTCCGAACAAACAAGCCATTGTGCAAATTCTGATTGATGGTACGGACAATTCGGCAGCGGGGTCAGTCATTGGATATCTAGGTGGCGTTCAAAAAATGGCTCTAAATAAAGAGTTTTCCCAAATCACTGTTCGAGAGCCCGTGCAAATCAAAACGAGATTTTTATTTAACTCTGAGTTGAACAGTCAGTGGTTCGTCGTGCCCGGTCTCGCGGCGGTGATTATCGCGATTCTTTCTATTTTGCTCACCGCTTTGACCGTAGCCAGGGAATGGGAGAATGGTTCTATGGAACTACTCCTCGGAACACCAGTTCGTCCTATTGAAATCATCATCGGAAAGCTGTTGCCATATTCCGTGATGGGGATGATCGCTGTGATATTCGTTTTCATCATGTCGCAAATGGTGTTCAAAGTTCCCTTTCGCGGGAACTTTCTTTTGTACTTCTTATCGTCTTTGATTTTTCTGTTCACCTATCTTGCCCAAGGTCTCTTGATCTCGGTGCTCACTCGTAAGCAACAAATGAGTATGCAGGTGGCGATGTTGACGGGTTTGTTGCCGACAATCCTTCTTTCGGGCTTTATATTCCCGAACGAGCATATGCCGGCGTTCTTTTATTATTTCACCATGATCTTGCCTGCACGCTGGTTTATTCAAATCAGTCGTGAGTTATTTTTGCAAGGCAGTGGCTTTATGCAGATTCTGCCGCCATTCCTTGCTCTGTGCCTGATTTTTTCGGTGATGCTCTTGCTTGCTACGAGGAAGTTTAAAAAGGATGTGGAGCCGTGAAAACACTCATGGGATTTATCCGCAAAGAAATGCGCCAGACGTTACGAGACCCTCGCATGCGCATGCTTTTGTTTCTGGCACCATGTATTCAGCTTACGGTGTTTGCAACAGCTTTGTCCACGGAAGCTCGCAATATTCGTTTAAGTATTTTCGGTGCTCCCAGTGATTCCAGTTTGCAGAATATCTATCGCGATGCCATTGCCTCGGGATGGTTTACCCCAGCCAAAGTGACGACCTCGGATCCCTATCAGCAAGTTCAAGGGGGGGAGGCGGACGCTGTGATAGTGGCGCCACCTGGTGGTCTAGATAAAAGCATCGGTCGTCACGAGGGGCATATGCAGCTCCTAGTGAATGCGACCAATGTCACTCGTGGGCAAAGTATTGAACGCTACATGCAAGCGATCGTTCAGCGCCGTACAGCCTGGGATTTTAAACCTCCCATCGAATTTGATGTGCGCGTGCTTTATAATCCAGCCATGCGGACAGCTTTGTTTTTGGTTCCGGGCGTGATGAGCATGTTGGTGTGTTTGATCACGATCTTGCTCACAAGTATGTCTATTACCAAGGAAAAAGAGCTGGGAACTTTTGAAACACTGATTGCAGCTCCAGTGCGACCTGAAGATGTGATTTTAGGAAAGACTGTGCCGTTTGTGCTTTTAGGAATGAGCAATATCCCTTTAATTGTCGCAGTGGCTTATTATGTTTTCGATGTGCCTATGCGCGGAAGCCTTTTGTGGTTGCTAGCGGCATCTTTCGTCTTTGTTTGTTGCACGGTGGGAATTGGGCTGTTGATTTCCACAATCGCCAAGAATCAGCAGCAGTCCATGATGGGTGGGTTTCTGTATTTGTTCCCGTCGGTCTTACTCTCGGGAATTATCTTTCCCATTGAAAATATGCCCACGGTCATGCGTGGTTTTGCTTACATCAATCCGCTGACTTACTTTATTGAGCTTTTAAGGAATATTATGCTGAAAGGCGGAGATGTGAACTTGATGCTCTTTAATATTGGCATCCTGGCGGCAATGGCGGTTCTTGCCATCACCGTCAGCTGGAGAAGGTTTAAAACCACCCTTTAGTGATGGTGATGATGTTCTTCTTGTTTTTGAATGCGCGCCACTACTGGGAATTGGAAAGTTTGTTCTTTTCCATTCACAGTCAATTTAACTGTCAGAGTTTCTTTTTCTTTCACTGCTTTCGTCGCATCAAAAAGCATGATGTGGTTGCCGCCTGGTGCAAGATCAAACTCTTTACCCGCAGGGATTTTGATCTCTTCCATTTTTTGCATGCTCATACGACCGTCTTTTTCAGATGTTTGATGAAGTTCAATAGCTTTGAACGGCTGTACTTCAACGGCTTTGATAATAACTTCTTTTTTAGAAGTATTTTTAATAGTGCCGTATCCGGCTGTGGTGTTCGTACCCTCGATGGGTGCGAAGATGCGTGGGTTCTTGATTTCGATATCAGCAGCTTGAGCTGCGATAGAAATCATCGCCATTATAGAAATCAAAATAGCTTTCATAGGTTCTCCCTGATTTTTTGTACAATAGATTCCGCAGAGCGTGGGTTCGGCAAGGTATCAAGTACAATGCCTTTTTTATTTAAAAAGTAAATGCGGTCCGTGTGAGAAATTGAATAGCCCAAGTAGGACTTGGCGTCTTTCTCTTCGACATAGCTCGCTTTAAAAAGATTCACGATAGTGTCCACTATAACGCGGCTTCCGCTGATGCCGATAAACTCTGGATTAAACTGCTGAGCATAGGTCGCAACAGCTGCTGGCGTGTCATGTTCAACGTCTACGCTTAAAAAGATCACGCGTACATTTTTGCGCTCATTATCAGATAAAAGATTAATAGCTTGGTTGGTGTAGGAAAGCGCCATCGGGCAGACGTCGGGGCATTTTGCATAACCAATATAAAGCAAATTCATCTTACGGGCGTCGTCTTTAAAGTTCCAGTCCTGACCGTTATAGTTCGCGCTGAACGTGCCGCCTAATTCTGGCTGACGGTTGGAATACCAAATCACGCCAGAAAGAACCGCTAAGGCAAGAAGGGCCGCAAATAAAGAGGACAATAAAATATGTTTTTTAATAACGACTCCCGAGGAACGAAGCTTGTCGTTATTTCATAGCATTTTCTGGGGAATAGGCAAGGCAACAAACCGTTGCCTTTGTCCTAGTTGACCTTCTGGTAAGCTTCTAGATATCTCGCTGGGAGGCGTCGAGAAAGCTCTGGATTCTTTGAGATGGCTTGAGAGACTTCTTTTCTGAAAGTCACAAAGATTTGCGGAAGAGCATCTAGCATCTGACTCAAGTCGGAGCGGCGGTGGATGATGCGCTCGTAAATGTGCTCATCACCGAAAAACGCGTTAACTAGCTCTTTTTTAGTCATGCCTTGATAGCGTGGTGAAAACTTTTCGATCAATGGAATATCTTGATTGAAAGGAACAAGTTCTGTGGCTTTAAAAATACCTGTTGGAACTTCACCTGTGAGGTAAGCGGTTAAGATCTCTTTGACGGATGTTTGAACGGCGCGTTCGGGTCTTATGCGTGCCTCGTCTTGAGGGCCGTTTAATACGTGCAGGTGAGAATCGGCGCGAGTGATCCAAGATTCTCCAAGGGAATTCATAACGGGAAGGCCTTCTTCTTTTTGACTGCGTAAACCGATACTTTCGCGGTCATGCATAACCATCGTCAAAAGATTTCCACGGTTCTTTTTCAAAAGGCCTGAAAGGTTTGCTTCAGCCCAGTCTTTGATTTGGGTGCGAGGAACGCGAATATGTCCTGAAGCGAAAGCGTCCGTCAGATAGTGATCGGCAAAGGCATTTGTCACCAATGCTTGATTAAAGAGCTCATAGGACTCTTGGGGAGATTTTTTACGAAGTGCAAAAGCTTTCGCAGCTTTGTCTAATGCAATTTGGTGATATTTCACGTAAGCCACCATATTGTGCCAGCCGAAGTGGGCATAGTTTTTAGATACAACTTCTAGATAAGTTGGCATAGACAAGAAACTTTTAAGATCACAATGGGTTTCTTTTTCTTTTCCGGTTTGTTGTTCTTCTTCGTTGTTGTGCTGTTGTTTGTGCGCGCACTTGATGACGTTCTTTACACCTTTGCGACGATCCGCATACATTTCAGCAGGAGTGTCATAGAAGTCAGCGGACGTAACGATTTCGCCATAGCTGAAAATAATTTTCTTATCTTCACGATGAATTGTGCGACTGGGGCAGAGGTTGTCAGTAATACCCATTTCGCGGCAAGCTGACAAAGCACCTTGTTCTCCAAGTTCCAGATGTTCTCCACCAGCCCACATAATTGTTGCTTCTGAAGCAACTGCCGTTGAAAAGCTGAATAACAGAGGAAGAATAAATGTACCGATCTTCATACGTCCTACCTTGTGATTTGATAGGGATCAGATCGGTTTTTATAGAGTAAATATGTAATTAGTTAGTCTAAAAATGGACTTTTATCTAAAGACCTTAGAGCAGCTGGGTGCCATGACTTTTGCTTTCTGAGAGAGCGCACGCCATATAATTT
>JAGIAF010000138.1:5651-8874 GCA_017745015.1 Bdellovibrio sp.
TTTCCAAGATCGTTATCCATAAGTTCTGGGTGGAACTGCAAAAACAGACCGCGACCATTCTTTAACTCTGTCGCCTCGACTACGCCATCTGGTGCGACAGCAGCCAACTCTAGGGGACCACCGTCGCGATAGAGTAACGCTTGGTGATGGTAGGAATTCACGGTAATACGGTCTCCTTGATCGACCAGGATGGTTTTTAGAATATTGTTCGTCGTAGTTTTCACCTCGATCGTATGATCCTGGGCATTGTGATTAACGTCATTTCCAACCTGCAGTGGTACGTCTTGCAGCAAGGCATATCCCAAGGCCACAGAAGTAATTTGCGAGCCACGACACACCGAAAGTAAGAAGCCTTTTCCGTATGAAACATAAGACTTAATCAGTGCGGCTTCGAAGTTGTCACGGGCAAGAATTGTATTGCGAGAGTGGAAGTTTTCTTTTTTGTATAATGATGTGTCGACGTCATCGCCACCCATTGCAACCAACATCGGGAATTTTTCCGAGATCTGTTTAAAGAGACTGCGAGTTTCTTCCTGCGTGAGGCCTAGGTTTGCATTGATTGGCAGAATGAAAGAACGATGGCGCGCTTGCGATAAGATCTTTTTAAAGTTGTGAACGCGCACCGAATTTTGGCCATAGTCCTTCGGAAGATTAGCAATGAGAAGGGCACGGTGCTCGCGATTGTTGGGATTTAGCGGAGCGAATTTATCCGTCGTCACTTCAGGAAGACGGCCCTCAAAGAGTTCCATCAAATCCGCATTGCGATCCAACTCGCGTAAATACCGATTGGCGGCCTCTTTTGGTGTTTCGCTTTCTTTCACCGGCAAGATGAGGGGAGCCATAGATTTTCCCGGATACCATTCAACCAAGCGAATGCTTTCCGCAAATGCAAAGCAGGAAATAAACTGGGCGCAAAGGGTGAGGATGATAGTTTTATATTTCATCACTCAAGGTGATATTCAAAACTAATGCCCGAAGCTATGGGGTCATAGGCAACATACTGTTTATGAAATGAAAAAACCCGTCTCAAAATGAGACGGGGCGTATTTTTGTCATGAACTGTCTTAAGTCTTAATAGAACTCGGAACGATTCGTTACTTTCATAAACGGATAGTGCCATGGACTGGGGCGATTTGGAGTTTCTTCAACGTAGCTCGAAGGCTGACGTGGTTCTTCTTTCGGGCCCCAAGATGCGCAACCTGTTAAACCAACCGTTGCCAAAACACCTGCTACTACTGCCATCTTAGATGCGAACTTCAACATACTGAATTCTCCTGTTGTTCCCTCGAGAGGGATTGTTGTTAGGTTCTCTATCGGAGTTCTGCAGGACTTAAGAAGGGTAAAAAGCAAAAAAAATGAATTTTCTCGCGATGAAGGTCGCGGATGTCTCACCATAAGACATATTTACGATAGGCGATCGCGTTGGTAGCTTGAAAGAAGCTCTTACAAGGAGGCCCCATGACTACGTTAGGACTTTACGTTCACTTGGAAGCCAAGCCCGGCAGGGAGTTCGAGGTAGAAAACTTCTTAAGAGATGCGTTGCCTCTGGTGCAGCAAGAAATGGGAACTACCGCGTGGTTCGCATTGCGTATCGGGCCCTCCTCATTTGCAATCTTTGATGCCTTTCCTGATGAGTACAGTCGTCGTGCTCACTTGGAAGGAAAAGTTGCGGCAGCCCTGATCTCGAGAGCTCCAGATCTTTTTGCAAGACCGCCTATCATTGAGCGTCTTGATGTCCTGGCAGATAAGCTTCCGGGAGGAATGGAAGAGTCTCTTCGTCGAGACGATGATCGCCCGTCAGCGGATTACCATTCCCATCTGTAAAACTAGCTTCGCATTGCAATGGAGCGCAGCTGAGCCGTTTTCTCATTGATACTGTCTTTGAGGGCGGCTTTCTGTTTATCCGTCATAGACGTCAGAATTTGCGTTACAAGTTTCTGTAAGTCTTTTTGGTATTGCGCGAAGGCCTGACGATACTCTGGCATGTCGTATTTTTCAGGGTTCGTATAGTACTCACGAACAAAGGCTTTCATTTCATCTATAGAACCTTTGTGCTCGAAAAATTTCTGAAACACATAGTCTTTGTTTTTAGCTTTAAGCTCTGCCGGGAACGGGGAGGCTACAAGGTTGTCCTCCATCAATTGGCGTTGCTCTTTAGTCAAAGAACCCAAAAACATCTCAAACCACTCTTCGTATTTGTCACGATACTCTTTACGAAGCTTGGTGACGTTTTGAGCTTTTTCTAGATCTTCTTGATTCTTCTTAGCGAAGGATTTTTTAAAGTACTCAATTTGATTTGGATTGGTAGATGCAATAAAATCAACGGCCGTCGTAGAGAAGTGCGAAGTGATTTGATCTACGTCATTCATAAAACCCGTGAAATAGATTGCTACTTGTTCTTCGTTGAGCTGAGCGGCCTCGACATCTTTTTGAATTCCTTGAAGGCGATCAATCCAATTGGGGAGCATCGCGGTTTTAATGCCGTTGAGATCTTTCTGAATATCTTTTTTAAGGTCTTTGCTTTGTTTAGAAGAGAGGTCGAAGTAATCATCGACTTTGGAGGCAATATAAGTGTCGGCCCAACGAAACGCGATATCCAAGCGGCTGCATCCTGTAGAGAGAACTAGCAACCCCACGGACAAAACTAGTGTCATTTTCTTCATTCAGGTTTTTTGTGTGCGAGCTCTTCTAATATTGCAAATCAAGGATGGAGGACTCGGTTTGAAAGACTCCTTATTTAATAGCTTAACAGAGGCTCCCATTAAGGATTCTAAAGAATTGCTCAAAGTGAAACGATCTTTCCCAAAGTCCAAGAAAAGGACTTACCTAGGTCGGACTTACCACAAACAAAGAAGAGAGAAACTCAGTAACGAGTCGAGCTAAGGAACGATGGAGCCACTGAGTTCAAACACGAGATCATCCATTCCGGTCGCATCAATGGAAATGCGCCCGTTATATCCACCGACATTCAAGTTGGTATTGAATGTCACGAAGATATTGCAGAACGAAGCCGCTGCAAGAGTCGCTCCGCAGTAGTTCGCTACTTTGAATGCATTCTCACCCTCAATTTTTGGTTTTTTGAACTTCACCGTACGATTGGTGTCGTTGGTGATGCGAATATAGTCCGTTGTCGGGCGTCCTCTTTTTACATTTCCAAAGTCCAAACGACCGCGTGACGCGAACGGCGAGGTATCGTCTCCAAGAAACGCGCTCACCTTCGCAT
>JAGIAF010000139.1 GCA_017745015.1 Bdellovibrio sp.
GACAGTCGTAATGACGGTCGCGTGTGGGTACCAAAAGCTGTTGGCGATAAACGTCATCCAAATCAAATCCCTGAAAACGAACGCGATTACTATCTTGAGCGCGTGTATCCTTCATTCGGTAATTTGGCTCCACGTGACGTGGCATCTCGCCAAGCGAAATACCGTTGTGACGAAGGCCGCGGCGTAAATGAATCTGGTAAAGCGGTTTACTTGGATTTCGCTGATGCGATCAAGCGTTTGGGTGAAGACAAGATCTCTGAGCGCTACGGCAACTTGTTTGAAATGTACGACAAAATCACAGGTCAAAATCCATACAAACAACCAATGATGATCTACCCTGCTCCTCACTACACAATGGGTGGCTTGTGGGTGGACTACAACTTGGAATCTACAATTCCAGGCCTGTTCGTTGCGGGTGAAGCAAACTTCTCTGACCACGGTGCGAATCGCTTGGGTGCTTCGGCGCTTATGCAAGGTTTGGCTGATGGTTACTTCGTTCTTCCGTTCACATTGGGCAACTATCTTGGCAGCACGAAATTGGGCAAAGTTCAGACAACTGACGATGCATTTAAATCTGCTGAAGACGGTGTGAAGAAAGAAATCTCTAAACTGATGAATATCAAAGGTTCGCGCACTGTTGATAGCTTCCATAAAGAGCTAGGCAACGTGATGTGGGAATACTGTGGTATGGGTCGTAACGAAGCCGGTCTTAAAAAGGCTCTTCAAGAGATTCCAAAAATTCGCGAAGAATTCTGGCAAAACGTTCGTATCCCAGGTGATCCAAACTATCTTAACGTTGAGCTTGAAAAAGCAGGACGTGTGGCGGACTTCTTGGAGCTTGGTGAGTTGATGTGCCGTGATGCTCTTGAGCGTAACGAATCATGCGGCGGACACTACCGTGAAGAATATCAAGTAGATGGTGAAGCGAAACGTGACGATGCTAACTTCTGTCACGTAGCTGCGTGGGAATACACTGGTGAAAACAAACCAGAAGTTCGTCACAAAGAAGAGCTGACTTTCGAAAACGTTCACCTAGCAACTCGTAGCTATAAATAAGAGGCGTAATATGAGTGGAAAACATATCAATCTGACTTTGAAAGTTTGGAGACAAAAAGGTCCTAAAGACCAAGGCAAAATGGTTGAATACCAAGCCAAAAACGTTTCTGAAGATGCTTCATTCCTTGAAATGCTCGATGTTGTTAACGAAGAGCTTGTTTCTAAGGGTGATGAGCCTATCGCATTCGATCATGACTGCCGTGAAGGTATCTGTGGTGCTTGCGGTTTCGTTATTGACGGTGAAGCTCACGGTCCAATGAGATCAACAACTGTATGCCAATTGCACATGAGAAACTTTGTCGACGGTGCGGTTCTGACAATTGAACCATTCCGTGCAAAAGCGTTCCCAGTGATCAAAGACTTGATGGTTGATCGTTCGGCTTTTGACCGCGTGATCTCAGCAGGTGGTTACATCTCGACAAATACGGGTAATGCAGTTGATGCAAACGCGATCTTGGTTCCGAAAGCAGATGCTGATGAAGCGATGTCTTCAGCGACTTGTATCGGTTGCGGAGCTTGCGTGGCAGCTTGTAAGAATGCTTCTGCAGCACTATTTACGTCGGCAAAAATTTCTCACATGGCTTTGCTTCCGCAAGGTCAGGTTGAAAGAAAAGAACGTGCGATTCGCATGGTTGGCGCGATGGATGCGGAAGGCTTCGGTGCTTGTACAACGACTGGTGCGTGTGAGGCGGCTTGTCCTAAGGAAATCCAACTTACAAATATCTCTCGCATGAACCGCGAATTCTTCGTGGCTTCAGCGACGAAGCGTCCCAAACACACTGACGGTGGCGCAGGCTAATTCATCGTAATTACAGTTAGAATCATTAAAAAAGGGAGCATCAATGCTCCCTTTTTTAATTTCTCAACCAGTTCACCGAACGACGCGTATAAGAAAATTTTACATAGTTTGTTTCCGACTTGTTAACTTTGAGTAATTGCTTTAGTGATTTTGCTCCATTTTAGAGGAGTATTCATGAAACTAAGAACGGCATTACTAATTGGCGCAGTCTTCGTAGCATTCGCATCTGCGGCCCATGCGGAAGTAGATTACGGTCAGCTTTACGGCGACGGTTCTTACTTCAATCCTCCGTTCGTGAATACACAAATCAATGTGCAACCAGAGCGTCTTGCGACAGTTCTTCGTTTGGACTATAAAAGCTGGAAAGAAGTTCCGCAGATTTTCTCTCAATTTATCCCGGGTCAAGATTTCGATCGCCCTCGCGGAGCTGTGTCTGTATATATCGGTCTGACTAACGATTATAACTTCTTGGGCCCTGTAGGTGTTAAGTCCGAGACAGATGACGCCGGCTACACTCACGGTGCAAATATCGCTATCGGTGGCTTCTTGCCAAATGGTTATTACATTACATTCGACTACTCTACTGACTTGTACACTAGCACAGTGCCAGGTTCTACACGTCGTCTTGCGAATGGCGAAAAGGTCGACAGCCAGTATTTTACAAATGACAACGTCTATAAAATTGTTATCGACAGTATTGATAAAAATCGCGCGAAGGCATTCTACTGGAAAGTAGAAGCTGGTTGGCAAAATATCTCTTCTCAATCAACTGGTGGCGCTCTTCGTGGAACAACTCAACAAAAGAAATTTCATGACTTGATGAACTCTGCCAGAGCAAACCAAATCACGGACTCTAAGAATGTTCGCGATGGCCGTGGCGATCGTGATGGTTTGATCTTGGGTATGTACGTCGGTGTTGCAAAAGAGTTCTTGAATGCGAAAAACACATGTCGTGTGAGAGCTTTTGCTGAAGGCGGTACTCGCATGAGTACTATTTCTGGTGCAAGTTATTTGGCGACGGATGCTGGTGGTGTTCTATGGTGCCAACGTGGTGAGAAAGCGATGACTTATAAAGTGAGCATCGGCTACAAAACGCGCACTTTTGAGGATGGTTTTGAAGGCACTCGTTATATCGATCTTTCTGCCGGTAAAAGAAATTGGAAATTGGGTTTCCGTGTTGAGCAATCAAACGGTACGCTTTTGAATTATGTGAACTACAACCTACGCAACGAAGACAATGGTCAAATTGACCCACTCTTCATCCTTTATTATCAATACTCCTTCCGCTAAAAGCCAAGCTGCGTAAGGTTTTCCTTAAAAAGCCACCCCTAAAAAGGTGGCTTTTTTATTAACCTTTAAATTCTGCAGCATCGGTCTGTCTCTATGAGAGACATCCTAGACCTACATCCCGCTTTCTTCTAAAGCTCGCACAACAAACTTCCGAAACTAGACCAAGGATTGGGCTTATGAAGAAGATTGATCAATTAATGGCAGAACTGGGTTTCAACAAAAACGCTCCAGATAGCGTAAAAGAAGCCTTTATCAAACATCTTATTAAAGCATCGACAGGTGTGAACGTGGTGACTCCATCGGAAAAACGAGAAATGGAAGCTCATCCGGAAAAAATCGTGCAATTCAAGATGCCGCAGCAGCTTTCTTTTGAGTTTCACGAGGATCAGCAACCTAGACCTAAGTCTGGGAAAAAAGCAGTCAGTTAACAGACCTTAGTGATGCGGTCCGCATCAAAACTAGACCTAGGTCCAGCGAAAACCTGGACCTTTGCCTAAATCTAATAAAAATCTAATAGACATGTAAAAAAAGATAAACGTCCCCTAACCACGTTGGTACCATTTTGGAACTGGTGCAGGTCTAGGCAAAATTTTCCTAACCACCTGACTCCAAAAAAAATCACCCAATGAAGGAGGGGATTATGAGAGGGCTTATCGGAAGAGCCATTCTTGGTTTGTTTGTGAGCGTGAGCGCATTTGCTGCAAAACCTGAAGCGGTTCCAGGCGAGTATGTTGTTAAACTTAAGAATGCATATGCTATGCAATCAGCAAGCATCTTGAGCCAACAATTGGGCACTTATGTAAAGAGCTCGATTCCAGACATGAACATCGTAGTTATTAAGCAACCGGTGTTTGAACTTACAGACAGCGTAGTTAAAACGCTCTCTCAAAATCCAATGGTAGAAATCGTTGAGCCGAACTACATCTACCGCATCAACAAAACTCCAAATGATCCAATGTTCACTCGCCTTTGGGGTATGAACAACACGAAAACTCCAGGCGTAGACATCAACGCGCAAAAAGCGTGGGATATCACTACTGGATCTAAAGATGTTGTTGTTGCAGTTATCGATACTGGTATCGACTACAACCACCCAGATTTGAAAGAGAATCTTTGGACAAATGAAGCTGAGCTTAAAGGTCAAGCTGGCGTGGACGACGACGGCAACGGTATCGTTGACGATATCTACGGTGCAAGCTTCGTAAATGCAGCTAAACCAACTGGTAACCCTCTTGATGACCACGGCCACGGTTCACACTGCTCTGGTACAATCGGCGCTAAAGGTGACGATGGTAAAGGCATCGTGGGTGTAGCTTGGAATGTTCGTATCATGGGCGTTAAGTTCTTGTCTGCTGACGGTTCAGGTTCACTTGAAGGTGCTTTGAAAGGTATCGATTACGCGACTAAAATGGGCGCGAAAATCCTTTCTAACTCTTGGGGTGGCGGTGGCTACTCTGAAACTTTGAAACAAGCGATCGAAAGATCTAACGAAGCTGGTGTTTTGTTCGTAGCAGCAGCTGGTAACGAATCAAATGACAACGATGCAAACCCAACTTACCCAGCGACTTATGACGTACCAAACGTATTGTCTATCGCAGCTATCGATAACAGAGGCCAAATCGCTTCTTTCTCGAACTACGGTCGCAGTAAAGTTCACGTTGCAGCTCCGGGCGTAGATATCTACTCATCTGTTAAAGGTGGTGGTTACGATACTTGGTCTGGTACTTCAATGGCGACTCCGCATGTGTCAGGAATGGCAGCATTGCTTGCTTCGAATGAACCAAACTTAACTGGTATCGAGATGAAAGAAAGAATCATCGCGACTGCTAAGCCAATCCAAGGTCTTCGTGGTAAAGTTCGTTCTGGCGGTATGGTTGATGCTTACATGATGTTGACGAACACTCGTCCAACTCCAGATCAAAATGATCCAATCAACTGGGCAACTGTAACAGCATCTGCTTCTTCAGCTCACCCTTACGCAAGCAAAGCGAACGAGACTTATGAAGTGCGCGTTCCTGGCGCGAAACAAATTTCTTTGTACTTCGAGAAATTTGACACTGAAAAAGAATACGACAAAGTTGAGATCTTCGATGCCGCTGGCAACAAAGTACAAACTTTGAGCGGTAAAAACGACGACACCTTCTCGAATGTTATTGATGGCGAATACGCAAAAATCGTTTTCACATCTGACGACTCAGTAAACCGTTACGGTTTCGACGTAACAAAAGCAGCTTACAGATAGTCCTACTTCCGAAACTATCTATGAGGAAAAAGCCACTCCACAAGGGTGGCTTTTTTTATTTGTTTTGTGTCATAGATGATTTCAAGAGGTTCTCCTTCTGATCTCCGCACGAGATAATTTGGCGACAGAGGGAGGTTTTATGGAACCGGAATTAGAGCGTAGTAAGGAACCCAATCCGCGTCGAATAGTTATCCCATCTCCGAACGAGCCCGCGCCCCCAGCATCGCGCTATAGCCCCGAGGCGGCACCAGAGACCATCACCTTTGAACGACGTACCTATGCCCGAGAAACTTGTGTGATTCTAGGTGTATTACTTATGACCGTGGGTTTAGTGGGCTTTGTGATGGATAACTTTCTTGATGCCCATTTAAGCTATGCTCACAATGTGGTTCATCTTCTTTCCGGCGCACTGGCCGTGTGGTTTGGAACAAAAAGCGAAATTGCAGCGAAGCGCTACGCCTATATTTTCGGATCTATCTATGGCCTTTTAGGAGTTCTTGGTTTTGTGGTCGGTGTGCCTGGAAGGCCAAGCATGGGCGCCTTGGCGGAAGATCGTTTCTTGTGGAGAATCGTTCCAGAAAAGCTAGAGTTTGCTTCGCGGGATCACATTATTCATTTAATTTTAGGAGCTGTATTCTTATTGAGCGGCCTCATTCTTTTTAGAAGAAAGAAGTACCCTTCGATTTATTCTTAAATCCCCTGCTCTAGGAACTTTTCAATTTTTAAGTTCGTATAGTCAGGGAAATCAAGTTGTGTGCAATGCGAGCCATAAGGTACGAGCACAAACTCGGAGTGTTTGATTTTCTCTTTGAAGTGATACTGGAAACGAATCGGAGTGACGGCATCTTTTTCACCAGAGATGATTAAAACCGGCGCTTCGATTTTTTCTAAAACCGACTCCCCGTTATAATTCATTAATTCTTCAAAGAGTGTGATGAAAACCTTTAGATTCATTCGCGCGACACCACGGCAATACACTTCGATGTCTTTAAAATGAGTTACGCGCAAGTTAAATCCACCAGCCAAAGCCGTCATATACATCGTCATGGGATTATCTACAGCGACTTTCCACAGAGAATTCCACAGATCTGGTTGATGATGATATTGATTCTTCACGAAATAAAAAAATGGTTCGATGATATCAAGACCGAACATGCCTTTAATAGGATTCTTGGCAAAGCCATTGATAAAAATCATGGAACGAATCACGCTGGAATTCATCTCGTGCAGCTTTAATAAAATCGGCGCACCAAAGCTGTGTCCTGCGAAGTGGGCCTTGTTGATATTCAAGTGCTTCAAGAGCCCAAGAATATCTTTGCAAAGAGCATCCAAAGAGAGCTGACCCATATCTGCGATGGGATTGCTCTTTTGATGTCCGCGCAAATCAAAGGCGACGACTTTATATTTTTTAGAAAAATATTCGATCTGATAGTGCCAGTGGTTGATGGGACAAGCGATTCCATAGATCAGCACCAGTGGCTCTCCAACACCATGAGTTTCATAGTAAATGGGAGTGCCATCAAAGCTTTGAAATGTGCCGGTGCTCTTTGGCGTTGTTTCCATGAGGTCCTTCTCTAAAGATACGAGACTTTGATAAGCGTACTGCCGACGCTGATCAAATCACCATCATTGAGCATTTCGGCATCTATGGCTTTATTATTTAGAGTGACTCTGCCTGGAGACAGAATTTTGATTTCAACCTGACCCGGACCAGCCAAAAGCTTAAAGGCATCGCGAGGCGCATCCATGTCCAAAAGCTCGATGTCCATGGAGTCTGAACCCGCATGACGAGGGCCATACCCTAAAATAATTTCCTCATCAGTTTGGATGCCCTGAACGAAGCTCAAGCGCAGAGCGGGAGAAAATCTTTCGGGTTTTAGTGAGGGCTCCGTGTTCTCGATGCCGGCCGCGGGTAGATTGGCTTGTAAAATATTGCGCCAAGTCATAAGGCGCCCGAAGTCCAACGCAACTTCTTCTTCTACAGTCACTACTTTAAACTGAGTTCGTCCTACCTCGAAGATAACCCCTGGAATTAACGCTACTTTTTTCACACGGCGACCGGCGATATGAATTCCGTTTGAAGAATCGAGATCCAAAAGGACTAACTGACCCTTCCCGTCCACCGCGACTTGGGCGTGCTTACTTGAGACTTTTGGGTCCTTGATGATTACATCAGCTTGGCTACGACCCAGGGTCATACCTTCACGAACTTGAATTCGTGAGCCTTCGTTGGAACCTTCAATAATCTCAATAAATGTGACCATTTAGGTATTCTAGGACTGGATTGCGGGGATTCAAAGGACTATTCCTTGTGCTCAAACTTAAGGCGTGTTACACCCGTTAGACGTTTTTTAATAAGTCATCCTTGCTCCCGCTCCTGTATGGTGGGGGCTTTAACCGAAAGGATATACATGCAAATCACTAAAACTACGGCGAAAATGCCTTACGAAGTAGTTGTTCTTATGCACCCAGATGCAACTCTTGAAGATCAAAAAGATCTTTTCAAGAAGAACAAAGCTACTATCGAAAACTTCAAAGGTTCTGTGAACTCTTTGGAGACTTGGGGCAAAAGAACTTTGGCGACTCCAATCGGCAAGTTGAAAAAAGCTATCTACTTCCACGGAACTTTCGAAGCTGACACACAAGCTATCGCTGAGTTGGAACGTACTATGCGTATCAACGATAAAGTTCTTCGTTTCATGCACACTCGTCTTGATGAGCGTGTTTCATTGGCTAAATTCATGGAAGGCTTCAAAAAAGGTCTTTCTGAGTCTGCAGCTCGTGAAAAAGAACGCGAAGCTAAGATGCAAGCTCGTAAAGCTGCGTTTGCTGCTGCTAAAGCAGACCGCGCTGAGCGTGGCGAGTAATTAAAGGCGTAAAGCCATGAAGAAGTCCGCGTCACCACAGAAATTCATCACAATTTCATCTCTCTCGATCTTGTTGTCGATGTTGACTGTGGTGTTTGGCGCTCCACTTCTTCGTGTGCTCCGCAAGGCATACGGTCCATGGGCCTTTTGGATTCTTGGACTGTTTGTGACAGGGGCTGCGTGGCTCCTCAACGCTCAACCGCTAGCACTTTTCATTGGTTCCGTTTGGATGACTTTAGGGGCTTACAATGAAATGGAGCAAAGAGGTCTTGGGTGGTGGCTCTCAGGTATTTTGAGTGTTTTGTTAGGCACCGGTGCTGCAAGCATCAGTCTCTACGGAGCTTTCAAAGTAAATGGGATTAACACGTACGCTGAAGTTCAAAAGCTGGTCGAACAGTTTGCAGAGCAGGTTCAACAAATGAACCCCGCAGTTAAATTGGACGCTTCAGTTTTGATGCAGCAAGTTCCATCAGCCATTGCCATTATTTTGATTTTGGCTCTAGGTGTGGGACTCATTTTTGAGAGAAGGGTTTTTTCGTGGCTCAATTT
>JAGIAF010000013.1:0-19888 GCA_017745015.1 Bdellovibrio sp.
CCCTAATCGACTTCTGAGAGTACCCTCTCAGAAGTACCGGTTGAGCTCCAAATCCTCGCAAGAACCCCGAGTAAAATCGAAACCGGATTACCAAAAAAACACACCTTCGGAAAAAGATATGGGTAATAGTAAGCTCTAGCGAGGGCCTTTTTTAATTATTTTTGGCTTCCAGGAACCCCAGTGAACAACAGACCGATGTTGAAGTAGCTGCCATTGAGGTCTAAGGTGTTAATAGCACTGTTGACGTTTCCGGATCTATCAAACCCATCCACTTTATTCATCTCGTAACCAGCCTCCATGGTGAAGAAGATCCACTTAAATCCAACAGCTGCAGAAACACCTGCGGCACTGTAGGGAGCTCCGAACCAACCTTCAGAGGCAGTTTTCGAAAGCGTACCGTCTTGCGATGCATTTTTGATCGTAACAGTAGTGTTTGTTCCACCAAAGCCAGCAAAAACATCGGCACGGAAGATATCAGTTTGAATGAACGGGACACGGGCCATAAGCATGACGGCGTCCTGATCAATCTTTGAGAAGTAGTCTGTCGAAGTGTTCGATGGCTCTTCGTCATTGTTGCTCAAATGTTTTGTATAACGAGCGCCGAGTTCTAAATATTTGAAAGTGGGAAAGAGGATCTCGACACCATACTGCGTGACGTTTTCGACTTTCTTAAGACTTTGAGTCGTGATGGTGTCGTTGAGGTTCGAGGGATTCACAGTTTGCAGGCCCGCAAACAGGCGCGCATTCACTGGAAATGTTTTATCTGCGGCGAAGACTGCTGACGATGAGATTGTAAGTAAAAGACTGACGACGAAGTGAGATTTGATTCTTAGCATAGGTCCCCTCAGGTAACTATGCTAAGTGTTGTCAAAAGACTGTTAAAGTCCAGGCTGATTAAATCTAGCCAGCCTAACTTTAATTATTGAATAAAGGTTTCACCCAAAGTGTTTGCTCACGACCTGGACCAACGGAGATGACATCAATCGGAGTGCCCAATTGAGAGCCTACGTAATCGATATAATTCGTTGTTGGACGAGGAAGATCAGATAATGTCTTAACCTTTGTAAGGTCTTGAGTCCAACCCGGAACCCATTCGATCACCGGTTCAACTTTTGAAAGCTCATAAGGTGATGTCGGAAGTTCTGTAATAGTCTCGCCATTGAGTTTATAGGCTGTACAGATGCCGATGCGATCATGACCTGTTAATACATCAAGCTTCATCATCGCAAGATTCGTGATGCCATTGACACGGATCGCGTATTTCAAAGCAACCAAGTCCAACCAGCCACAACGACGAGCGCGGCCCGTTGTTGAACCAAACTCGTGACCGTCGGTTTGAATCTTCTGTCCCACTTCATCATTCAATTCAGTGGGGAAAGGACCTGCGCCCACACGAGTTGTATAAGCTTTAAAGACACCGATAACTTTTTGAATGTTCATCGGACCAATACCAGCACTTGCACAAGCATTTGCTGACAAAGTCGAAGAACTTGTTACGAAAGGATAAGTTCCGTGAAGAACATCCAACATTGTACCTTGCGCACCTTCAAACATCACACGCTTACCAGATTTCAAAGCTTTTGAAATGAACAAAGAAGTATCACGTGCGCGGTAAGGAGCTAGCTCCTCAGCCACTTTTGCAAGATCTGCCAAGATTGTTTCTAGTTTGAATGGTTGTGCTTTGTAATAGTTTTCAAGCATGAAGTTTTTTTCGCGAAGAGCGAGTTCTACTTTTGCTTTCAAAGATTCTGGATCGAAAAGATCGCCGAACAAAACCGCACGGCGAGAAGCGCGGTCTTCATAAGCCGGGCCAATGCCTTTGCCAGTCGTGCCGATTTTACCATCAAGCAAAGCTGCTTCACGAGCCGCATCCAAAGCCTTATGGTAAGGAAGGATGATTGTCGCCGTATCAGAGATCATCAATTGTTTTGGATTTTGCAAAAGACCTGAGGCAATCAAGCCTTTGATTTCAGCAAGGATGCTGAACACGTCAATCACAACTCCCGAAGTGATCACACAAGTTGTATCAGGGCGAAGCACGCCACTTGGAACTAAGTGCAAGATTGTTTTCTGACCGTTGACCACCAGAGTGTGGCCTGCGTTGGCGCCACCTTGATAGCGCACAACCATGTCTGCTTTCTCTGCAAACACGTCGATCAATTTCCCTTTTCCCTCGTCACCCCATTGAGCGCCGACAACAACAATACCCGCCATGCAAAATCCCTTCGAGTCTGGACAAGGCACGATAGAAAGAGCGGCGGTTTTTGTCTAGTTTTTATTCTCCTTGGAATGGAGCGGCCCCGTACCAAGGAGCTCTTGGCGGGAGGGTGTCAGAAGTGCTGCCGTCAACAAAGAAGGCCATAAGCTTATTAGCTGCAACCTGGGAGGCTTTGAAGAAGGCATCTTCCGTATTGGCTCCAATGTGTGGAGTCAAAATAACGTTCGGGTAAGTCAGAAGATTGGAGGTCCGTGGCAGAGGCTCTTTTTCAAAAACGTCCAAGCCCACAGAGCGCAACCAGCCTTTGCCCAAAGCTTCGCATAAATCGTTCTCGTTGATCACAGAGCCGCGAGAGGTGTTGATCAAAACAATCCCGCGGTGGATGTATTCAAAATGGGAGCGATTGAGCATATGTTCTGTTTCCAAAGTTTTTGGAACGTGGAAACTCAAGACATCGGCAGTTTTTAAAACTTCCTCATAGCTCAAGCGAGGAATGCCAAGACGGTCAAAGTTTTCATCGGGAGCATAAGGGTCATATGCGACCACATTCATGCCGAAAGCTTGAGCAAAATCAGCGACGCGAGAGCCGATGCGACCTAAGCCGACAATGCCGTAAGTTCTGCCAGAAAGTTCAATGCCGGTGATCATGTCGCGCTTCCATTCGCCAGCTTTGACCATTTTGTGAGCAGGAAGCAGGTTGTTCACGCAAGCCAGTACCAATCCCCAAGTGAGTTGAGCTGCCGATTGGATGTTCGCTGTTGGCGTGTGCATCACAGTGATGCCCCACTTAGTCGTGGCATCTAAATCGATATGGTCAAAGCCACTGGTGCAGGTAATAATCAGCTGCAATTGACGGGCTTTCTTCAAAAGCTCTTCGTCAATTTTCGTGCGGCTGCGAATGATCAAAGCGTGCGCTGTGACCAAGTGTTCAAGAGGCAGGTGCTGAGGGTGATCACCGCGAACTACTTCAAAATTCTCATCTTGCTGCAAGTACAGAAAACTATCTTGGGCAAAGCGATCGGTGATCAGGATTTTCTTTTTCATGGATTTTGTTCCAACCATTCTTTTGCTTCGTGAACAACGGTGCTGATTTGTTCCAGGCTTAAGAAGCCGTGATCAAAGTGATTCAAAGTTTTACCCAAGCAATCAATCAGACGAATAAGTTCTTTATCTTGGATGTAGCCCATATGACCAATGCGAATGATTTTGCCTTTCGCTTGATCTTGGCCGCCCATGATTGTGATGTTATGCGCTTCTTCCAATTGCAGACGGATTTTTTGCCCATCTAAGTGCGCAGGCACTGTCAAAGCCGTGACGGAATCGCTCGGAGATTTTGTATAAAGAGTGAAGCCCAAGCGTTGTGCGAAAATGCGCGTGAATTCAGCGCGACGGTGAATGTCGTGAAAAAGACCTTCCAAGCCTTGCTTGTTGATGAGGTTCAAAACCACATCCAACGCACGCAAAACTGCCACATTCGAAGAGAAGAAAGTTTCCCCCGCCGTATTGGCTTTGCGCTCTTTACGAATATCAAAATAGAAGCGTGGGAATTTTGCGCCATCAATGTACTTCGCCGCTTTTTCAGAGAAAGAAACAAAGGCCATGCCTGTCGGAAGCATGAAAGCTTTTTGTGAACCTGCGACCAAGCCGTCAATTTTCCACGCATCCATCGGAAGCGGGTAGGCACCCAATGCCGTAATCGCATCAACTAAGAACAAAGTGTCAGAGTATTTTGCAACCACTTCAGCAATTTCTTTAATGGGATGTGCAACAGCTGTGCTCGTTTCGCAAGCCTGGCAAAGTACGGCGCGAGTTTGTGGATGATTTTTAAGATGGGCCTCAACCGCTTCAGGCTTGGCGGCCGCACCCCATGGGACCTCCATGATTGTGACTTCTGCGCCGTAAGTTTTTGCCATTTCGGCCCAACGTTCACCAAATTTACCAGACACGATCGCCAGAACTTTGTCGCCAGGAGAAAGTGTATTGACGAGCAAGGTTTCCATGCCGCCAGAGCCAGTACAAGTCAGTAAGTATACATCTTGAGTTGTTTGAAAAACAGATTTAATTCCTGAAAAAACGCGCTTCAAAATTTTATCAAATTCAGGAGTGCGGTGATGAATCATTGGCAATGCCAAAGCTTTACGCACCTCAGGATGAAGGTTCACTGGGCCCGGAGCTAACAAACTGTATTCGTCATTGAATGATGTCATGTTTTCTTCCTTGATATATTGATCATTTTATACTCAACTGGGTTTGTGGACGCAATGATTAAAGCCTTTCGAACAGTTTTGATTCTTTCTCTTTTTCTCTCGGGATGTGCTTATCAATTAGGCGCCGCAAGCCGCACGATTCCTGGCGGTTACAAACAGATCTCAGTTCCTGTATTTAAAAATAAAACTCCAGAGCCGGGTCTTGAAGTGGGTTTCACCAATGCACTAATTCATGAGTTCCAGCGCTCACGTGTTGCACGCGTTGTGGACAACTCTCTTTCTGAAGTGGCTGTGATAGGACAAATTGAAAACGTTCAATATTTACCGGGGGCAAAGCGCGTATCTGGTGACTCTTCAGCTGCTTATTTGCCACGGGGAACTGTTATCGCGTCAGAGTATCGTATTCTTCTGACAGTGACTGTCAAAGTGGTTCGTCAAGCTGATGGCACAGAGTTGTGGGCGGGATCGTTCTCCGGTGAGCGTACTTATGCAGCACCTCAGGTAACGCTGGCTGGCGTAAACTCGGTAGATCCTCTTTACAATCTCTCAGCTCGCAGGCAAAACATTGACCTCATGGCCAACGACCTCATGCTCGAAGCCCATGATCGTATTACCGAGAACTTCTAAGATTTAAGAGATTCGATGGCATTGATTGATGCGCAAAAATTCTATCGCGATTTGGAAAAAGGGCAATTGGCTCCGATGTATTTCCTTTTCGGTGAAGAGCCTTACTTGCTCAATCAAAGCGTGGATCGTTTCAAATACGCCGTTCTGACTGAAGGCGCGATCGATTTCAATTACAGCCTTTTTTATGCAAGTGATGCTGACATCGTACAAGTTCGCGATGCTGTGGAAACTTTGCCGATGATGGCTCCGCGCCGTTTGGTTATTTTAAAAGAAGCTCAAGAGTTGAACGACAAAGAATGGGCGCAACTCGAGCCATTGATCGAATCTCCTGTGGATAGTACGGTGTTTGTGATTTTGGCTTCTCGGGTAGATAAGCGCAAAAAGCAAATTCGTCAGATGCTTGATAAAGCAGAATGTGTTGAATTCAAAAAGCCTTACGAAAATCAAATTCCATCTTGGATCAACTACATCGCGGAATCTTTAGGTTTAAAGATCTCTAACGATGCGATTCACTTGTTGCACAAACTTGTGGGTCACCATTTAACCGAGATTGAAGCTGAGTTGAAAAAACTTGGGGAGTTTGTAGAAGGCGCTCGTCGTATTGAAGTAGCTGATGTTGCACAAGTGGTGTCTCGCTCTAAAGAAGAAAGCGTTTTTGATTTCACTAAAGCGGTGGGTATGAATGACCGTGTGAAGGCTTTGGAATATTTGGTTCACTTGTTGGATCAAGGCCAAAATGAAATCGGTATTATCTCTTTGCTCGCTCGTCATATTCGAATTTTACTGACAGTGAAGAAGGGCATGGATGAAGGCTTGCAAGGAGCGAAACTAGCTCACTATGCACAAGTGCCTCCGTACTTCTTGGAAAGCTACACAGATCAGTCCCGTCAGTGGACGATGAAGAAGCTTGAGCAAACCATGGTTGTCCTATCTGAAACTGACAGAGCCTTGAAGTCCTCGCCATTATCGAGCCATATCTGGCTTGAGAATATGGTACTAAAAACCTGCACAGCGTAAAACTGATGAAAAGAACTCCCTCGACGGCGTTATCGGAGAAGCTCCTGACTTCGACGTGCAGAAGCACGCCTGGGCTGCGGGGATTCTTCTCCGCCTTGCGCTGAAGGCCTTTTGATCAGTTTTGTTTCAGCTTGAGACGGTTGTTCTAGACTGCGGAAGCGGCGTCAAAAAACCGATAAGATCGGTATGGCAAATACCGTTGAAAAATTCGAAGATAAAGGGTTCTTTCGCCGTCAGTATCCACGACGCATGATGAAGCGTAAAGTGGGCGTGCTTTCTGCGGGTTCTTACTTTGTCTGCGAATCTGGGGAAATCGGTGAGGGTGGTATGTCCATCAATTCGGAATTCGTCTTGAATGAGGGCGACGAAGTGGTGGTAAGCTTTCAGATCCCGGGCGGGAACTTTGTCTTCCTTCGTGGCGTGGTTCGATCCACGCAAAAAAAAATGGGCGACTCGAAAGTCACCCATGGTCTTAGCTTTAGCGATATTGCTTTTGCAACTAAAAGACAAATTCGCGCGTTTGTATCGGCGCGAACTCAATCCTCAGCTTTAGCTTCCTAGCCGCCTTCGTTGAGGCTACGGCATGCCAGGGGCGTGCGAACTATTTTGCAGAAGCGCGAACAGAAAGACGGCTGATTTTACGAGAAGCCGTTTCTTTTTTGATAACGCCAGATTTAGCAGCTTTCATTACTTGAGAAGTGAAGTTCTTCAACAACTCAGGAAGAGCTTTCATATCTTTAGCTTCGATAGCTTTAACAAGTTTTTTTTCAGCTGTTTTTACAGTGCCTTTACGAGCATTGTTAACTGCTGTTTTACGGATAGATTGACGAGCTCTTTTTGCTGCCGACTTATGATTTGCCAAGGGATAACCTCCACAGTAATCTTTTTAAAACAAGAACCAAAGGGATTAACATAGGGTGTCTCACGAAGCAAGCGGATTAAAAGAAGACCGCAAAAAGATCGTTAAAAGGGCCGTTTTCATGGCTGGCGGGACCTTAACTAGCCGCGTTCTTGGGCTTTTTAGGGATATCGCTCTGGCGGCGCTCTTTGATCGCACTGTCACCGATGCGTGGACCGCAGCTTTTCGTATACCCAACCTTTTCCGCCGTCTTTTTGGCGAAGGTTCGCTCTCTGTGAGTTTTATTCCGGTTTTTATCGAGGCGCAAAATCAAGATCCCACTGGTCATCGCTCCCGCAACCTCATTAATGCCGTTTATACGCTTCTCCTGATCTTTTTAAGCTGCGTGACTGTCGTGGGTATCTGGCAGGCTGAGCCCATGATGCGAGCCCTCCTGGCGGATAACTACGGCTTGGTGGCGGGGAAGTGGGAGCTGACTCTGCGTATGGCGCGGATCATGTTCAGTTTCGTGTTCTTTGTGTGCAGCTATGCCTACTTTATGGGGATACTGAATGCCCTGGGGAGTTTCGCACTCCCGGCCTTGGCGCCAGCGCTTTTAAATATCTCCATGCTTGTCTTTACCTTTATGCCGCCGGCTTGGTTCCCGCAAAACGGAGATGGTTTGGCTTGGGGTGTTTTTGTCGGAGGCTTTTTGCAGGCCCTGGTGCTGTGGTGGGCGTTGAAACTTCGCGGGTATTTGCCTCGAGTGCAAAAGCAGTTGTGGAATCCTGATGTGAAGCACGTGCTGGTGAATTTGCTTCCGGGGTTGTTGGGCCTGGGGCTTTTGCAGTTTGCCACATTGGTGAATCTGCATTTCGCTAGCGGTCTGCCTGAAGGGTCATTGTCCTATATTTACTGGGCGGATCGATTGCTGGAGCTACCGCTGTCTTTGGTGTCAGTAAGTTTGGGAACGGCCTTGTTACCAACGTTAAGTGATTTGGCTCAGCGAAAACTGCATGATCAATTTACATCTGTCGTGAAAGAGCACTTTATATTGAATATGTTTCTGGGGTGGCCCGCGGCTTTGGGGTTATTCTTTTTAGCGGAACCGATTGTAGAAGTTCTTTTTAAGCGGGGGCATTTTTCTGAGACCGATGTCGCGATGACGGCGCAAATTCTGAAAGTCTATTCCGTGAGTTTGCTTTTAGTGTCGGCTGTTCGAGTTTTAGTTCCAGCCTTTTACGCCATTAAAAATACCTGGATACCGGCGGCGACGTCCTTTTTTTCATTGGTGCTTCACGTCCTATGGGCACCATGGTGGATCTCTCAAAAAGGGCTTGAGGGCTTGGTGATCTCAAGTCTGTGTGCTTCGGTTGTGCAGTTGGTGGCCGTGGTTATATGCTTAGAAATTTATAAGATTTCATTCTCGTGGATAAGCGCAGGGAGAGAGCTTGTGAAGATCCTTGTTGCAGGGGTGGCATTGGCGGCATTGACTCAAGTTTACTTGATTCTGCCAGGGCAAGGGTATATTGCCCTGGCCGTGACAATCCTTTTGGCGGCTCTTGGGTACCTGCTCTGTGCAAAGCTTTTCAGGATCGAGCAGGCCGATTTTCTTCTTCAATATTTGCAGCGCAAAGCTCAACGGAAATAGTAAGCGCTTTCCCACAAGCGTTCGTTCTTTGTTTTAGTTTGGAACTTGGTGCGAAACGAGCGCGCAATTTGCGAATCCAAATTCTGCATCTCTATAGCGGCCTTATCCACGCGAAGGGAGATTTCCTCGGCGAGTTCGCTGATCTGGTTTAAGGACGGTTTGGCCTTTGCTGCGCAATCTCCGCGATCGGCGTCGTTCTCTTTAACGATCTCTTGCACCAGCTCCTGATGATAGTTTGAGACCTCCGAAAGATCTTCTGTCAAAGCTTGCGCACGGTGATTGAGCTCTTGAACTTTGCGTAAGTACTCTGCCAGTTTTTTGACATAGATCATTGAAAACGCCATATGGCAGGAGAGCGAAATACTGGCCACAATAGCTGATGTGCCGATGACGAAGTGAAGAATGGTTTTATTGTTGGGATCTGGTGATAGGGACGGGTAGGCATTGGAAAAATAAAAAAGCCAAGCCAGATAACTTAGAAAAGGAATTCCACTTCCGATGATAATTGGAAGCTTTGCGTCTCGTAACATAGATACCTCCCCGCGAACGTACAGTTAGGCTTATTTTAGAGCGGGGAAATAAAAAAAGCCCTCATGAGAGGGCTTTTTAAGGAAATTGTTCCTGAGGGCTAAACTGTGGGCTTAGAAGCCGTCAGTTGTTCCCACTTTGGCGCGATTGTCGTCTTCAAATGGAATCATATCTGACGCACTCGCAGTTTTGTGTTTAACAGGAGCGGCGGCACGAAGCGGAACCACATTGTTCTTTTTCTTCGCAGCAGGTGGAGCTTTATGGCTTGCCGTTGGAGTTGGGTTGGATGTCATGTCTGAGTTTTGGCCCAACACGACGTTGTTCAACTCAATCGTCAAATTCAAAGCTGTTGTCGCAAGGTTGTTGATCTCACCACTTGTCGCCGCAATTTCTTCTGCGGACGCCGCATTTGATTGAGATGCTTGGTCCAACTGATTCATCGCCTTAGAAATCTGCTGGATACCTGTTGTTTGTTCAGAACTTGCAGCTGCGATTTCATTATTAAGGTCAGAAACCTTTTTAATAGAGTTCACGATATTTGAAAGGACCGTACCACTCTTATCTGCGATGTCGCTGCCGTTTTCGATTTGTGAAACCGAGTCTTTGATCAAAGAAGAGATGTCTTTTGCAGAAGACGCACTTCTTTGTGCCAAGGCACGAACTGCTTCCGCGACTACCGCGAAACCCTTACCTTGCTCACCCGCACGAGCAGCCTCAACTGCGGCATTCAAAGCCAGCAAGTTTGTTTGGAAGGCGATATCGTCGATAACAGAGATTATCTCTTCGATCTTTTTAGAAGATTGAGAAATTTCACCCATTGAAGAAATCAGATTTTTAATTTCGCTTTCACCAGTTTCCGCTGCTTCACGAGAAGAGATGGAAAGGGCTGCGGCTTGTTTTGCGTTGTCAGAGTTCATTTGTACCATTGAAGAAAGCTCTTCTAAGGCTGCCACTGTTTCTTCAAGGGAAGCAGCTGCTTCAGTTGAAGATTGTGACAAGCTGTTGCCAGCTTCATTTAATTGTTCAACAGATGAGGCTACGTTGCCACCAGCTGATGTCAAACGATCTGCAATGCTCGCAACAGAGCGAGATACCACCGAGGCAAGAATCATCAAAGCACCGAAGATAACAGAGCAGCACACGAGAGTTGTAGAGATCAACCACGTGGATACTGATTCGCGTGTTGCGTCGGCTTCTTTGGATTCTACTTCGCCGCGTTTTACATAGTTAAGGGCCGTGGCACGAGTAAAGTCACCCGCTGTTTTTCCAAGGGAAGCGATTTCACCGCGTAATTTCGCTTTAATTGCGTCGTGCTTTTCAGGGCTGCCAGTGGCAACTAAATCGCCGACATCTTTCATTGCACCGATTAGTTTAGGGAAGTCGTCTTTAACTTTTTCAAAAGCTGCTTTCTCCTCAGGAGAGAATGTCGAAGATGTATAAGCTTTATAGTTCGTTTCGTACTCTTCAATCGATGTTGCTACACCTTTAGCAGCTGATTGCTTTGCATCGGAATCTGCCGCATTCATATATTCCCAAACTTGATAGCCGAATTTGTTACGAGCTTGGCGCATTTCTGCGAGAGCAACGATATTTGGAATGATATCACCGTGAGCGCTATCAATGACGTCGTTGAGTTTATTAAAACCGCCGTGGGAAATACTAAAAACTATACCGAAACCAACAACGGGGATGACTGCTGCCGCGAGAAGGCGGCCTTTGATGCCGCGGAACCATGATGATACTGCCATTTTGTTTTGCTCCTTAAAATCTGCTTTGAGATTGTCGGGAGATCTTGAAGAGCAGATAAGAGCCGGGGACATTTTTGAGGTCATGTCCCCTTTGTCCTAAACAGGATGAAATTTAAAAGCCGTCGGTTGATCCGACTTTAGCTCTGGCATCGTCCTCAAATGGGATCATGTCGGAAGCCTTTTGAGTTTGAGCCGGAGCTGCTGCTTTCGTAGCAGCTTTACGGATCGGGATTACTACGTTCTTTTTCGGCGGAGTTTTAACAGAACGCTTCGGAGCCTCTTCCATGGAGGGCATTGAGTTCGCGCCCATGATTACGGTATTCAACTCCACAGTCAGTTCTTGTGCGGTGATTGCCAGGTTGGAGATCTCACCACTTGTTGCGGCGATTTCTTCAGCAGATGCAGCGTTTGATTGAGACGCTTGGTCTAGCTGATTCATCGCTTTCGAAATTTGCTGGATGCCTGTTGTTTGTTCAGAGCTTGCCGCTGCAATTTCATTATTGAGGTCGGATACCTTCTTAATAGAGTTTACGATATTAGAAAGAACCGCACCGCTTTGGTCTGCGATCTCGCTGCCGCGATCAATTTGCGACACGGAGTCTTTAATAAGAGAAGAGATGTCTTTTGCCGAAGAAGCACTTCTTTGGGCTAGGGCGCGAACGGCCTCAGCAACCACCGCGAAGCCTTTACCTTGTTCGCCAGCGCGAGCTGCTTCTACAGCGGCATTAAGTGCTAGCAAGTTTGTTTGGAAGGCGATGTCGTCGATGACCGAGATAATCTCTTCGATTTTTTTAGATGATTGAGAGATTTCAGTCATCGAAGTGATTAACGTCTTGATTTCATTTTCACCAGTCTCTGCAGCTTCGCGAGAAGAAACAGAAAGGGCCGCGGCTTGTTTTGCGTTGTCGGAGTTCATTTGCACCATAGACGTAAGCTCTTCAAGAGCTGCCACAGTTTCTTCAAGAGAAGCAGCGGCTTCAGTCGATGATTGCGACAAGCTGTTACCAGCCTCGTTTAATTGCTCAACGGATGTAGCCACATTCGCGCCAGATTCCATCAGGCGATCTGCGATAGCTCCTACGGAGCTTGAAACACGGGACGCAATCCAGCAGAGAACTGCGAAGATAGCGAAGGCTGCGATGAGGGTGATGCCGATAACCATGTTGAATACTTCAGTCCGAGTTGATTTAGCATCAATGGCTTGTTGGTGGGCTGTTTCGTCGTAAAGTTTCGCGACATCGCGGTTAAAATCACGAACGTGACCTCCGACCTCGGCAAAGCGACCATAGAGCAAGACTCGTGCTTCTTTAAACTTAGCAGGGTCGGTTGACTCAACAAGAGTGATCATTTTGTCCATGAGAGCGAAGAACTCAGGCATTTGGCCTTTTACTTTCTCATGGATTGCGTCTTCGCCTGGAAGGAATGGAGCTTTAAGGTACTTGTCATAGTACTCCTTAAATTCTGTTTGGGCTTCCTTTGTGGATTTCAAACGCTTTTCGCGATCTTTGCCTTCTTCTGCATCCATAGCGGCAAGAATTTGAAAGCTGAATTTGTTGCGTGCTTGGCGCATTTCGCCGATAGCCTGCAGATTTGGAACGATAGAGACGTGAACTGTACCGAGCATCTCTTCAAAGCGACTGAGACCTTTAAAGGAGACGCCAAAGATAACAGCGAAACCAACGACAGGCATACACGCTGCGAATAGCAGGCGACCTTTGATGCCTTTAAACCAACTTGATAAACCTTGTTTTTTCACTTTGTCCTCTTGGAGTTTTTAACCGTTTCTTAACATTTTATTAATCGGAACTTCCAAAAGGTTCAGTGAGTCTAGTTTGAGAGCCCCACTAAGGAAGTGAGGCCGGTCAAGATTTAGTAAATTAAAATCCGTCTGTAGTTCCCACCTTCGCGCGCTGATCGTCGTCGAAGGGGATCACACTTTCAGATGATTTCTTGGTATCTGCAACAGGTGAAGTCTTGCGCATAGGAATGACTTTAGCCTTTGCTGTGGGAGCAGGGGAAGACTTCGCTTTAGCAGGGGCCTTCGTAGGTGCCGGAGCCGTCTCGGATGTACCAAGGACGACTTCGTTTAACTCCACTGTCAATGAAGACGCCGTGAGTGCCAAGTTATTGATCTCACCACTTGTTGCGGCGATTTCTTCAGCAGAGGCGGCATTTGACTGAGAGGCCTGGTCCAGTTGATTCATCGCTTTGGAGATTTGCTGGATGCCGGTTGTTTGTTCCGAACTTGCAGCCGCGATCTCGTTATTCAGATCAGACACTTTCTTGATGGAGCTGACGATGTTGCCAAGAACGGCGCCACTTTGATCCGCGATTTCGCTGCCGCGTTCGATTTGTGATACGGAATCTTTAATCAATGAAGAGATGTCTTTTGCAGACGATGCACTTCTTTGTGCTAGGGCACGAACCGCTTCGGCAACAACGGCGAAGCCTTTACCTTGCTCACCCGCACGAGCGGCCTCAACAGCGGCATTCAATGCAAGCAAATTCGTTTGGAAAGCGATGTCGTCAATCACGGAAATGATTTCTTCGATTTTCTTGGACGATTGAGAGATCTCAGTCATTGAGCTGATCAAGGATTTGATTTCGCGCTCGCCAGTTTCAGCTGCCTCACGAGAAGTCACGGAAAGAGCTGCTGCTTGTTTCGCGTTATCAGAGTTCATTTGAACCATGGACGTCAGCTCTTCTAGGGCCGCCACTGTTTCTTCTAAAGAAGCAGCAGCTTCTGTGGACGATTGAGACAAGCTGTTACCAGCTTCATTAAGTTGCTCTACAGAAGATGCAACGTTCGCGCTGGCGTCGGTCAAACGATTTGCTACCGAACCCACAGAGCTTGCAAGGCGGGCTGCGATAAATAGCAAGATCCCGAAGATCGCAAAACTTGCGACACCCGTTGTAAGCAAGATCAGGTTATTGGCCCGAGCAATGGACTCATCCGCAGCTTTAGAGTTTTTCTCAGCTGTTTCGTTATAGTACTTCATCGCGGCGCCAGTCATTTGGTGCATGATCGTACCTAGCTCCCACAGGCGACCATCCAGCATGCTTCGAACTTCCTCATAAGCTTCAGGTTTACCGGTCTCAGTCAAAGCGGCCCCTTTTTCAAGAAGTGCGATGTACTCCTCAAAAACTGCGTAGGCTTTTTTATCTGTGGCATCCAGCTCTGGGGGGCTTGGCATGCGGCTATAGATTTTAAAGTTGTCACGGAATTCATTCATTCCATCACGCGCCATCTTCACGCGCTCGACACGCTTTTCAGCTGTGGGCATCGCCATCGCCGCAAAGATTTGATAGCCATATTTATTACGGGCTTGGCGCATTTCACCTACGGCCGCCATATTTGGAATCGTGTCCTTGTTCGCCACATTCAACATCGCACCCAAGCCACCCATGCTCGAATGAGAGATCGTGTAAATAATAGCAAAGCCAATCACGGGTAGGACGGCTGCGAAAAGAAGCTTGCCCTTGATTCCACGGAACCAAGCAGAGAACGATGAGTTCATGCGGTTTTCCTCAATAGGTTAACGTATTAATTTGTTCAGTATTTATTTAGTACAGAAGAGTTCAGGATTTGCTGAATATTTTTCGGAGTCTTTACTACCGGGATTGAGTCTAGTTTTCAAGAAGCCTTGAGATAAATAAAAAAGGTTGAGCCGGGGGACTCAACCTTTTGCGTGTTACCTGAAATGAAAAAGGGAACTATTTAACTTCAGCCAGCGAATTATAGGAGTCGCTGATTTTCTGTTGGCGTTCAACTTCTTTGGACCAACGATTTACTTCTCCTTTATAACCTTGCTGTTTACCTTTCCATTCTTTTTCTTCAGAGGCTAAAGAACGGAGTTTCTGGCTCACTTGATCTTGCTGCTCTTTCAAGCTACCGGAGCGAGATTGCCATATTTTCTTTTCTTCTTGAAGCTGAGTCATCTGCATTTGGTAATCGTTGACATTGGCCTCGCGTTTTTTCTGGTTTTCTTTGATCTTCGCGATCATGGCCTCAAGCTCGGCGATTTTTTGATTTTCCTGAGCTGTAAGGGTCTTCTCGTTGGAGATCAAATTTTGGATTTCTTTTTCCTGGCCACCGACGCGAGTCATCGCGTGGTTGTTCTCTTCCATCTGTTTCTGGACTTCCTTTTGTTGACTCTCAACCTGGCCCTTCGCTTTAGCGACTTCATTCAAGTTGCCTTCAACAGTTTTAAGATTCTTTTGATATTCGCCTAAGTTCGATTTTGAATTGTTCAAATTCGCTTTGATGCGATCAAGTCCATCCTTAGCTGTGTTTTCAGCAAAAGCCACTGAATGAACACAAACCATTAAACCAAGAGTCATTGCAGTCATTGTTTTAGAGAATTTCATCTTGTAATCCTTCCGTAAATTATTCATTCAAATTAGCGACGCTGTTATCTTGTGGGCAGACATTTTTCAATGAAGAGCGGTAGTGACCGACTTCGTCTTCCCAGATCTCGCCTTTAAATTTCCAGTTAAGAGATTTCTCTTTCTCAACTTTCAATTCAGGACGTTCTTTTTGGTTCACATCTCCACCAGCCATTTGGTAGCGGATGTGTTCACCGGCACCAGAGTACAATTCGTACTGAAGCACGTCGTTTTGGTCCAGAACGCGGTTCAAGCTCGCAACCATGTTTTTATAGTTGGACTCAAGAGCTTTGCCAGCTTGTTGGCGAAGCTCGTCTTTTTCTTTTTCAATACGAGCAATACCATTCGTACGAAGATTTTTGATCGAAGTACGCGCTTTATTGGCGATGTGGTACTGGATGCGGTAGCTCAAAAGCTTTTTGTCAGCATCTTGCACCGCAGATGAAGTGCTAGCTGTTCCAAGTTTCTTTTTCGCCGCAACCAATTGCTTGTTGGCTTCAGTTTGTTTCGCCAAAAGATCTTTTTCGATGTTGATCAACGTCAAAGAGATCTTATTGAAGCGTGTAATTTCGTCCTCATAGTTGTTGATTTGTTTTTGCACGCTAGTGAAACCAGGGTGGCGAGCCAACTCCACGATGAAAGAACGTGGCAAGCCGTCTACTTCTTTCAAGTCAGAGTTTCTTGCCCAGCTTTTCACAGTGTCGTAATAGCTTACCGGTGTTTTGTGAGTCGCTTGGTATTCAGTCAATTTCTTCTTCCAAGGAGCATACTTCTCGCGCATTTCATTAAGCACTTGCACGCCGTCACCGTATTGGCACAGGTTCAAGTAACCCACTGTGCGGACTGTGAATGATTCAGGCGCAAAAGCATTTTTAAAGAAGTCCGTGTGAAGAGAGAACATGTTACCCGCAGCACCTTCAAAGTCTTCACTCAAGATTTGTGTCCAAGCGCTCTCGACCATGGCTTGCAACCAAAGCGGGGAGGACTTGTCTACTTTCAAGTAAGACTGGAAGGCTTCTTTGTACATGCTCTTTTGGAATTGGATACGAGCCATTGTCAAAGCACCCACCGCGCGCAATTGAGATTTCTTGTCGCCATCAGTCACTTTCAGCAAAGTTTCTAAGGCTATCACAGAATCTTCAACTTTACCTTGGCGGTAGTTGAAGAGAGCTGAGAGCAATAAAGCATCTGAGTAGCGTGGAGATTTTTCGCCGATATAAGCCAGCGCATCTTCCATTAAACCCAAGTTGCCTTTGGCAGAATAGTACTTCGCACGAGTGATTTGATAGTCATCATTTTTAGTGACATCAAGTTCGTACTTCGCAACCAACGGATCAATCAAAGCGATGTCAGTCAACTCGAGCACGTTGATATTATCAACCATGGCTTGAGTGGCTTTTCTTTGCCATTCTTTGTTTTTAGTTTCTTGAGAAACTTTGATCATGAAGGTTCTGAACTCTGAATTCAGCCCCAAGCCTTTCGCTGTCATCGCATAGTTATAAAGAGCTTCCACACGGTGCTCAGGGTCTTCCATTAATTCAGCGAAAAGGCCCATGGCCATTTCATATTTCTTTTGAATCTCAAGGAAGATCAAAGCTTGCAAAAGTTTATAGTCGTTTGGCCCCATCTCGTCCATTTTCTGCAATGTCACATGGGGTTCCGTCAATGAAGGGTCGGCCACTGGAGGAAGCAGTTTAACGTCGGGAATTTTGCTAAAAGCATCCGTAGTAGTTACAGCCTTCGGTGCGCCCACAACAACATTATAAGGTTGGACTTTGATCGACATGACCGGAGCCGTGTCGCGCTTTTTGATGTTCTTCAATTGAACTTCGCGAGAAGCCGGCAAGCGCAGTGGACTTAATGTCGACGCTTGAACTTGACGTTCTTCACCGATATCCAATTCGGGAATCGCCTTTACTTTAAAGACTTCCGATTTTCCTTTAACCGTTTTCTTTTGATAGACTTCAAAAGTTGGTACAAGGCTTGATTTAACTCGAAGACTTGCCGCGGCTGGTTTACCGCTTTTAGTGACTGTCAGTGCTGACTGAGCCTGTGCCCATGCAGCGGAGCTGCATAGGAAGGGCAGTGCGACTAAGAGTTTTACTGGCTTATTCATAAAAAGACCCCCCGGCCTTGGGAAAATTAATGCCAATACGTGATACCAATCATCAGTGAGGTATCATTCACCATCTCAGAACCTTGATCACGAGGACCGAAAGCGCCTGGATTTGTTTTATAAGTTAATTGATCTTGGTTCGACCATTGGTTGATCAAGTCTGCACGAAGAGCGAAGTGCTCTGTGAAGAAGATCTGCTGGAAGATACCCAATTTATAACCGAAGGCTGTTTTAGTTTCATTGCCTTCTTCTTTTTGGATTTCGTAGTTCACGTTACCAAGACCCAAAGACACACCCATGTCGAAATAGATGATGGCTTTATCAAGGGCACTCATTTTAGCGTAGAATGGAACCCAAATACCCGAAACAAAGTACGACGATTGATACACGTTATGGTTCGGGATGGCGCCGTACTGAGTGATGAACTGATCGGTCGCATCATTGTTCTTCATGTTGGCGTTGTTATAGCTAAGCTCAACACCCCAACGTTCATTGAAGAAGTAACCAAAGTCTGCGCCGAAGATAGTTCCAGTGCTGTAGGCGTCATTGAATGGAATACCACCACGTACTGTTAGATAAAAGCGATCAGCTTTTACGTAACGACGATTCTGAACAACGCTAAAGTCTTCGTCTTTAGCGGCCCAGTATTTGTCTTCCAGTTTTTTAATATCAAGCTTGTCGCTACCACGTTGCTCTTTCTGAGCTGGTGCATTTTGTGCGAATGCTTGAGTTGAAGCCAAGATGAATAATAAAATTGTTTTCTTAAACATGATTCTGGTCTCCCGTCCTAGTTGGTACTTTTAAATAAGAATGGATATGTCACGAGCACTTTGGTTCCGCCTTGTGGGGCTGGGAACTTCCATGCAGCGACACGGTTCAAGATGCAGCCTTCCACGGTTGCGTTCTTAAGTGTGGTGTCACCGATAATTTGCTGTTCCACTTGGCCAGAGCCACCGATGGTGAATTTCACAGCAACTTTACCGAATAAATCTGGATTCGCGCTCAATTGGCGTTCATAGCAATATAGGATCTGACCCAATTTGGATTTGATGTACTGAGCGATGACCTCACGATCAAGACCTCCGGTAATTTCGCCTTCTTCTTCGATCAAGCCGACGCCAGCATTACCTGTACCGCCTGCTGCCAGACCGCCCATGCCTGAAGCATTCTTCCCGCCACCTTTACCGGCAGTAGAAATCAACACGCCATTTCCACTACCAGCTGCACCCCAGTCACGACCAGAACGCTCGATATTGCCCACGGCTGCAAGACCACGACCTGAAGGGCCGGAACCCGCTTTCACACCTTGAGCGAAGATCACGTTGGAGCTTTTTGCACCTTGGGCAGAAACTTTACCGATCAATTTTGAAATACGACCGTCAGAGATCGATTTCATCATGTTGGCAAGTTTACCGCCGCCACCGCCAGTAGGCATTTCTGCTTTAGGACCAGCTGCAGGAGCAGATTGCTGTTGCACCACCACTTGTTGTTTTGGTTGTGCGGTTTCAGCTTTCTTACGTTTAGGTTTCAATTCTGTTTTAACGATGATTTTTTGTGCTACTTTAGGCGGCTCATGAGCTACAACAGTATGGTCACCTTTTGGACCGAAGATACCTACTGTGATCAAAAGAGCTGCCGCGCCCAACATCAACACGACGCCTTTTTTAGAGTCTTCGTCGACAAGTTGAGAAGGGGAGAAGCGCGCCATGTGAGCAGCGTCTTCCAAAGAAAGAGTTCTTTGGCTTACTTCCACATTGCCAACCATTTGACGGTGCCATTCCGTTGAAGGAACACATGGTACTTTGGAATCAGCAAAGTGCGGTTTGAACGCTTTGTTCACTGGAAGGATTTTAGTCTCCAACACGCGACCGCTTTGTTTAACGATATACAGTTGGAACTTCTTACCAGGCATTTCCTGGCGACCTGCGTTTTCCAAGCGTTGATAAAGATCAGCCTCTTTCATCACTGGGTCGAATTGCAAAGTGCAATCTTCCAGGTTCAAAGTGACGCTTTTATCAAGCGGAGTCGCTGGAGATTTTTCAGTGGCGCTCGAAGTCGCCATATCCAAATCTACATACCACCATTTGCCATCGCGATATTCAAAGAGACCTTGAATACCTTTGGTAGCAGGGGCGATTGAGATCACATCGGCCAAACGAGATGAACCGAATGTGTGAGTTTCACTTGTCGATCTTAATTTCCAAGTTTTTGCAGTCCCGTTTTTAAGAGACTGACGTACAATCAACGTGAGCATGTAACACCTCTATGAACAATTCTTAGTTGTTTAAGTACAAAGCTGACTCGCGGATGCGACCATCCATATCCTTCTGTACGTCGTACAGAGGCATGAATTTAATCCCTCGTTTTTGAACGAGGTATGCGCCATCCGGGTTACGAATTGTACCCTTGAGGTTCATGTCACCGAAATTTACTTCTTGGACTTTACGGACTGTTCTTGTCTTTGCCAAAGCAGTCGTGCTCCCCAAGAGAATGAATACTGTCATCAAGTGGATGATAGTTTTCACTTGTACCCTCCATACTACAAGTCTCCC
>JAGIAF010000013.1:19898-22952 GCA_017745015.1 Bdellovibrio sp.
GTTACGTGCTGACCGACTTTGTTTTGATTTTTTAAATACTGTATCTTTTTACCTAACCATTCACGCAGTTCCGTCTGCGAGCTTACTTTCAGAGCCTTTTCATAAGAATCTAAAGCAAGAGTAGGGCTTCCTTTATACGTCTCAAAGATATGGGCTTGTTCCAGAAGGAAGTCGACATTGTCTTTCTTCGCAGTCAGCATGTCTTTCACTGTGCTGAGTGCTTTATCGACTTCGCCCTTCTGAGCATAAGCTTCAGTCATGAGCGTCCCTACATTGAAAGTATACAACTGATCTTTGTTGAGCGCAGAGAATTTTTCAATCGCGCGCGTAAAATCTCCCTCTGAGAATGCCTTCACGCCAGCGAAAGTTTGCATTTCTGTCGAAGGCATTTGCATGTCCAAAACTTTATCGAAAAATTGCATCGAGCCTTTGATGCCATCTTCTTTGTATGACAAGCGAGCTTTTTGGTACACGTAAGGAGACGCTTCAGGTTGAGCCTTCAATGCAGCATCAATCATCCACATCGCTTTGTCGTTATAACCTTTGCCTTCAGCACCGATGCTCACATAGAAAAGACCAAGGGCGCGAGTCTCTTTGTTCTTAGCGAGTTCTAGGCCCAATTTTTCAACGATATCGAACTGTCTAGAACCATAACAATTTCCTGCGATTTCGAACGTGTTCAATTTTGCGATTTGTCCAGTCATTACGGCAGCTTTGTTACACGTTTTTCCTGGGCGAATATCAAAACGAGACACCTTACCAATCGTCATATCTGCACTGTTTGGCAGGAACACGCTCAGTTTGTCCGGAGCAGGATAGTTCGCCATGGGAGTCACAGTCTTATCAACGCTGATAGATGTATAAGTTCTTTCAGCGGAAGCCGTTTGCCCCACTGAGGCCGCAAGAACTTTCAACTTCGCTTCGTTGTCGTTCTTTTTGTCTTGGATCGGAGTTGTCAATTTCGCAAGCTCACCACGAAGTTGCTGTTGTTCTTCCGGTTTCAAAGACGTTGGCAGCGGCATTGAAGTCAAAGCATCAATATAGTTACCATAGCAACGGTCGATACCACGAAGGGCTTCCAACTGTTGATACGGGTCTTTACTCATTTTCAAAGCAGTGACATAAGCCGTTTGTGCTTTATCCAGTTTCTCAGTTTTGATACCAAGAACTGTCGCGAATTTCTCTTCGCGAGCTTTCACGCTTTGTTGCACAAGTTCTTTTTCAAGAACGCGGGCTTGGATCAAGCGAGCTTCCGCGCGGATTTCTGGAGCCACGTTACGGCCATTGGCTTTCATTGAAAGGTCAAATGCTGCCGTTGCTTTGCCAGAGTTCAATAAGTTCTGAGCGCGTTCGATCATCGCTTGAGTGGCATAAGGCTCGATACCTTTAGCCGCGATTTGGTTTTGCAACTTTTCGTACTCTGAAGAATTCTTTTCGTTTTTATAAGAATCTAGCAGTTTACCATAGATGCGTTCCAAAGTTTTGTTGTCAGCGCCGGCTAGGATACCCATGTAAGCTGCGCGGGCTTCCTTCGTACGTTTTTCTAAGAAGTACATGTCTGCCGCAAGCTCAAGGTGAGCGGTGCGGTTTTTCTTATCAAGATCCGCGATTCTTACCAAAGTTTCAGCAGACTTCGCGATTTGACCGACTTCCGCATAAGCTTTGGCAGCATCTTTCAAAGCATCCACTGATTTTTTGTCATCTGGATACTTAGAAACGTATTTCATACTCAAATCGGCAGCGTCGTAGATTTTGCCTTCAGTGTAGAGGATGCCCATTGCCTGCCACAAAGCATCTTGGGAAAGCTTGGAGTTATCGTGTTCTTTGGCGAACGCGATAAGTTTCGCAGAAGCTTCGTTTTTGTCGCCAGATTTAGCGAACTCTTGAATTTCTGTGAAGTGAGCTTCCTCTTGGATTTTGCCCATGTTTTTCTTACGAGTTGCATCTGTTGTCGAAGTCATGATTTGCTTCGAGAACTCTTTGATGCCCACGTAGTCTTTTTTGATGTTGAGCATATCCAACACAAGGTCTTCAGATTTTCTGCGAACTTCTTCGTTGTCTTTGCCTTTAACCAAAGTCAAAGGTCTCAACCATTTTTCTGCTTCAACGTAGTTATTTTCTTCATAGGCGATATGGCCCAATTTGAATTTAACTGCCGTTGCGTATTTACCCATTGGATGTTTTGCCAAATAGTTTGTTGCAAGTTCCTTACGCTCAGCTTCTTTAAGAGGCTCAGATTTCTTCTCGATAGATTTCTCTTTAGAGAAGAGAGCAGCGTAGTTGGCATCATGACGAAGGATGTCGTCAGTCGTTTTATCGCCGACCATTTTATACTGTGTAGAAGCTTCGTCGAATTTGCCAAGTTGGAATAAAAGTTCCGCGTAAGCAAAGCGAGTTTTCAAATCTGGTTTTGCAGCATCTTCGTTGTCCAAGATCAATTTGAACAATTGCTGGGTCAAATCAGAGAAGGCTACGTTTTGTTTGTTCTTAAGCCAGATTTCCCACCATTTTTTTGCCATATCCAGGCTTGTGTGGCGGAAACCTTCTTCACAAGATTGCGCAACTTCTGTTGCGTCTTTCTGTGATTTTCTCCAGTCAGAACCTTTACGGCAAAGATCTGAAGCGTTCTGCATGTGCGTGATCACGAGGTCACGTTTTTTCAAAGTCTCGTTGGCTTCCACAAGAAGCAAGTGAGATTTTACTACGTCAGAACCGTTAGGGCGTTTATCAATGTACTCATCCAAGAAGATGTTCATCTCTTTTTGGCGAGAGTGCGAGTCGTAGAGTTTCGCAAGGTCCATCATCGACTGACCCAATTCGTCTTCTGTCGTGATGTCTTCAAAGAAAGAATAGAGTTTATTAGCTGGGTAGCTGTCGCCAATGAACACAGTCAAATCGCGCAAAGCTTCGCGGCGAAGATTGTGACGGTTTGTTGGCACCTCGCCATCTTGAAGAGGCGGGTTTGTTTTTACAACTTGTACGAGTTTGCGGATGCCGTTTTCGGAATCACGCATGTTGTAGTAAGACCAAGCGGCCTTATACATACCGTAAGAG
>JAGIAF010000140.1 GCA_017745015.1 Bdellovibrio sp.
ACCGACAGAACTACCCGTGAACGTCACACCCCGAATCATCGAGTGACCGATCACTTTTTCCGCTACTTCATGATCAACTTGGCAATTGCGAAGCAAAATATAATCGGGAGTCAAATCTTTAAAAATCTGACCAATCTTTTCAGCCACACCAGCCGTCAAATCCGCATGCTTCAGTACAATCACGTTTCCGGCCATCAAAGCGGGAGCCGCAAAGCGAATCACTTGCCACAGCGGGAAATTCCACGGCATCACACTGAAAATAACACCCAAAGGAGAAAAGCTAACTTCCGCCGAAGCATAGGGCGAAAGTGCTGGCTGATTTTTCAACATGCCTTCAGCCTCTTTCGCATAGTACTCACAAGTCACGGCGCACTTTTCGACTTCTGCCTGACCTTCGACAACGAGCTTCCCCATTTCCAAATTCATTTGTTTTGCAAGGTCATCTTTATGAGCGCGCAGACTCGCCGCTAAAGAATTCAAGACTTTCGAGCGCTCCGCAAACGAAGTCCTTCGCCATTTATCAAAATCTTTTTTTGCCGCAAGAATTTCGCCTTCGGTCTTTTCCCAAGAGAGATGTTCGAATGTTTTTAATTTATCACCAGTGGCAGGATTGACAGTTGAAAAGGAGCTCATAGATACCTCCAGATCAAGTCAAACACAGAACGCGAAAATAGAAAATCGAAAATGGCGACTGCTAACGCGGACTACTGCAGAGTGGTAAACACCTGGTAAAATGACACCGTCGTGCCCATAAGGAAGACGCCTGTCATGGAGCCCCATGCAAGAATCTTATAGCCCTTGCCAAGCTGCATGGCGCGTCTTGCATAAGGTCTTTCATTGGCGAGCAACGGGATCGGTGCAAGCACCGACTTGATAAACTGGCGACAGCAAAGGCAAAACAACATGACTGAGAGAAATGTTAAGATTTCGTTTTCCATACAAAAACGTATCGGCACATTCTGTCTCAACTTGAGATCAACCTAAGTCCAGTATCGACTAGGTATTTTTATCGGAATCTTTTTTGATAATGTCGATTTCGGCAGTGATTTTGAATTTGTGCGTTTCAGCGAACTTCGAAAACTCTTTTACGAAGTCGATTTTCTCGATGATGCCGACAACTTCTTTACTCACACGATTGGTGATGTCTTCTTTGGATTTATTAGCACTTTGAATTAACAAATTCAGTGCTTCCTTAGGCAGTTTCAGCTCCGAAAGATACGAACGTAAACCCTCTTCGGTCATAAATGCCGCGGAGACACCCGCCGTAAAAACTTTTTTTACGGTATCTCCCAGAAGACCTTTAAGGTCTCCGGGTTGTTCTTTTTCGTCTTTCTTAGATCCTGAATCAGACGCCATAAAGTTGTTTAACTCGTTTGTGATATGAGCTCATCATATTGGGCAAATTCACACTGACAAGTGCATTTGCAATAGGACCTGGAACGAAGCCGCTGAAAGTCGCCTCCACAGAATAAGTGGCGCGAGTTTTACCAGCTTCATTTTCAAGTTTCCAAGAACCAACAGAGGTTTTAAAGACGTCACCAGAGGCAAATTCCCAAGTGATGCTTGTGGGAGCATTTTCAGTCATCCAAAGAGAATACTTAAAACTCTTCACAACGGAAACACTGTATTCAACAAGTTTGCGATTGCCTTCAGTCTTAAGGACTTTGCATTGTTTTACTTCAGCCAAGAACTCGTTATATTTCTCGTAATCGGCGATAATTTTATAGAATTGTTCTGGTGTGCAGTTGAAAACTTCTGTGGTTGATGCTTTTGCCATATGCCTTAAGACTGACCTGCGGGCCCCAGCCAGTCAACGCTAGCCTAGACCACACAATATCCACGGAATAGTTATGTTACATCGACTTCTAAGTTGTAACTCCACACCGGATCACCCATCTGAAGGCAAAACTTCTAAAATAAAACCATCAAGGAGGATTTCCATGAAACATCTCCTGGGGAGAATAAACTTGTGGCCACAAATCGTGTCCTCATAAATTCTTTTCAAATTTCTATCGCAGAAAAGGAGAACTATGCTACCACAACACTGGAGTTGAATCATGAATTTCAAGATTCTGGTAGTTGATGACGAAAAAGACCTACGCGATCTCATCACCTACTTTTTAAAAAAAGAGCACTACGAAGTCATGACCGCTGAAAATGGCAAGGATGGCTTTGAAAAAATCCAATCTTGGAAACCCAACCTCGTTATCAGCGATATCCGCATGCCCGTCTGGGACGGCTTTGAATTAATCAAGCAAATGAGCCAAAACTCCGAATCTGGCGCGCCGATCATGTTTATTTCTGGCTATGTGGGCGGCAGCGAAGAAGAACTCAAGAACAATCCCCTGTGTGCGGGATTCATTCCAAAGCCCGTGAATAAAAAAGAATTGCTCTCTTTAGTAAAAGAATTCGAGACCAGCCACTAGCGAGGCAGCCGAATCACAAAGCTCGTATTCGTACTCGTTCCATCAATAAAAAGTTGACCTTGATGACTTTCGATCAAACCTCGAGAAATACTCAAGCCCAAACCAGTCCCCTTGCCGATTCCCTTCGTCGTAAAAAAGGGTCTGAAGATATCCTCCCGCAAGTTTTCCGGGATGCCATCACCACTGTCAGTAATTCGAATTTCAACATCAGTCAGATGTTCAAGCACATCAATGCGAATCCATTTTTGTGGCAAATCTCGGATGGCTTCAAAGGCGTTGTTTAACAAGTTCAAAATTACTTGGGACACCTGCACCGGACGACATTGAATCATCACGTTCTCTTGATTCTGATGGCGGCGCACTTCTATATCATTCAGCTTAAACTTCTCATAACAAAGAGCCAGGGTGTTATCGATCACCGAATGAACCGAAATAGATTCAATCGGATCTTGAGCTCCATCTCGAGCAAATGTGCGCAAACCGCGTACGATTGTCGCAATGCGATTCGTAGTGGACTGCACTTTTTCGATGGATTCCTTCATTTGACCTTTATTCGTCAATCCGTCCTGCAAAAGATCCATCTGCTGTTCCGCAGATAGCAAAATCACATTCAGAGGCGTATTGATTTCATGAGCAATACCACCGGCCATTTCACCTAGGGACGCCAGCTTTGCGGAATACTCAGCGCGGGCCTTCTGATCTAAAAGCTCTTCTTGAGTGGACTCGATCTTTCGAATGGCCAAAGTAAGATTGTACTTTTCAACCTTCAACTCTTCTTCAGTTTGATAGCGATAGACCATGTTCCGATAGAACTGTTTGGAGTTTCCGTACACATACAACACAAACGTAAATACAAAGAGCGTCCAGATATTATAAGGCAGATCTCCTAAGTGCTGTGAGAATGCTAAAGCAATCCCGGGAATCACTCCCACCACAATCAAGAAATACACCTGAACTTTGGGATTTAACGAAAGCGATGAGGTTGAGCCTGCGGCGATAGCACTGATCAAAAATGAAGTGACAAAAATCTTCGCGTCGGAATTCAACGGATCAAAGAAGCCTAAGGTGCAAATGATCCCCAAGCATGTCGTGCTGATGACAACGACAAAGTTATGAATCTTACTATACTTCTCAAGCCCTCGGAACTCCAGACGACTGATCTTACGAGCCAGCAATAAACGCGCAATACTCGCAACCAATGCAATTCCTGCGGAGGCTTGGTGAAAGGGATAATAACTGAGCGAAGTGACGACAGGCATCCACAGTAAAGCCGAGAATACGATGATAAAACCCACGGACGCAGCCACGCTGCGCTTGCAGTAGTCTAAGTTTAGACTGTCGAGAACCGTTTGTTTGAGCTCTGTCATAGGTATTTGTTGATATACTACGGACACTTTAGTGTCACGTTAAACCAGGGCGAGAAATTCCCGCCCTCGTCGCATTTAGAACCTAAAGACGTGGGTCTTTTTTCACGTTTCGTTTTACCAAGCTTTCTCTGCCAGTAATTTCGAAGTCCGTTTCTTGATCATCTCGAGTCAGATCTTCACGGCCTGGAAGGTCCTCATCAAGCGAACGGCGTTGGGCGCTGGATTTTTTAACCCCTGATTTTAGGGGTTTTTTATGTTTTTGAGCCATAACTACCTCCTGATCCCATGGTATCGTCTTCAAAACCATCAGTATACAGGCCTTTTTTACAATGCATGAGTTTCCACTTTAGGTGACTCCATAACTTTTGGTAAAAAGCTCTATCACAAAAGTCTATGGAGTCTAAAATGAAAGTCTTTTTGTTTGGCGCCGTCCTTCTCGCTTCCCTCTCGTACCAAGCCCATGCCGGCACATTGCAAGTGCAAGTCGTTGGAGCTTTCGACACTCTCGAAAATGAAAAAATCTGGAAAGGCATTGATCAAGACGAAGTTCCTCTTGCAGCTTTGCAATACAGAACAATTGCAGAACCGTCTAAAGCCTACCAGTCTTTAGTTCCTGGCAAAAATCACTCTCAAGTGTATCTGCAAAATGAGCGCATGATCGTTTGCTATGAGTCCTGCGAACAAGCTCAACCAAAAATCCCGGTTGCAAATGGTCGCGTTGAATTGAAAGACCTGGACGCCAACAAATGGGTTTCTGGCAAAAAAAGAGATGAAGCTTGGAAAGCCGTGAAGTTGATGAACGTCTACTATTGGACGAACGCACTCTTTGATTACCTTGAGACTTTGGGTTACAAACCAACGCGCCGTTTGACGGTTGTTGTTGAGCGCAACATCTCTGATCCAAGTGGTGGCAAAGCAATGACTAACAATGCGTTCTTTACAGAGATTGATTGGTCCTTGAACTTCCTTCCTGCAAAAAACAACATGATCTATAAAGCTTTGGGCATGAATATTCACTCAGCGGCTTTGGATCCATCTGTAGCAATGCATGAGTGCACACATTCTGTATTCCAAGACTTGATCGGTTCCATTTTGAATCCAAGCTTGTTCGGCTTGCATGAAGCGTTGGCTGACTATTTCGCGATGTCAGTATTGAACACACGTAAAATCGGTATCATCTTCTTTAGCGGTAAACCTATTCGTACGACTGTGGATGAAAATGCAGAAAAGAAGACAGTCTACAAACCAGGTCTTGAGGCCCATGACCTTGGCAACATCGTAAATACAGCTTTGCAACACATCCGTTTAGCAATTCCTGAAAAGAAATTTGCGGACCTCGTGGTGCTTGAAACTGTCAGGGAATTGGGTCAAGCGCCTTACATCATGGCGACACAAATCCAATCCACATTCATGAACTCTCTTAACAAAGTAGCTGCGGGCCGTAACACGACTGTGGCTCCTGAGACTTTGACTAAAATTGCAGGCGTTTGGAAGACCTACAATATCCAGTCAATCCCAAGCTATGGTCAGATCCCAGCGAGTTATTTTTCAGCGGCGAAAAACACATCTGGCTTCTTTGAAGTGACTGTTGAAACGCGTTTGCCACAACAAGCTTCCAGCGACTGGCACATCCCGGCTTCCACAGTTGTTAAAGCAGGTTTGATGAATGCAGTGGCGGGCCCGACTTTGACCATCCCAGGTCAAAAGCCAAAACCCACAGCTTTGATGTACACAGAAATTGAAGATGCTTCGACCTCAACTCCGATCATCTTGCATTATTCTGAAGACGGTCTGTTGGGTGCATACGATCTGACAGGTCAGTTGATCATCCCGCAAAATATCGAACAACAAGAGGTCTTCAAGAAGTTGGTTTCTTTGAACCAAACGTTGGATACATTGATCCAAGTGCAAAACCATAAAGATGCAGGTTCCTCTTTCGGGGCTCTTTTCGACGGTGGTATTGTTAAAACGGACGATCAAAAAAGCATGAAATCTGTTTTCAAAGTCAAAGATCAACAAAGCTCTCGTGGGTCTGTCACATTGCCAGGTCCAGGCACTTTGAATGTAACCAAAAGATCGGGTCGTATTGGCACAACACTTCTAGGTAAAGTGGCAAGCGCCCTAACTGGTGGTGGCCTAGGTTCTATCGATTCAATCACAGTTTACACAGTGTCTGAATCCCAAGCGCCGCAACTTCATACTGCAGAACTTTTCGATGGCGAACGTTTCTTGGGATTTGAAATGAGCCTGAATACAGGCGTAACAACGAAAGTTATGATTTCAGATTTTGATGGCAACCCAAAAAGCATCGTGTTGCCAACTGCAGATTCAAATTAAGACTTTTTAAAATTAAATAAAGCTTCAGCGGCTGCCTTCAGGGCGGCCGCTTTGTCTTCTGCCCCGGCCCCGCCTTTGCGCGGAGAGAAGTAATCACAAAAATTAGCACGGTCTTTTTCGCGAACCACATCAGCTTGAGTTTCGCGACATTCGTTATAGACCTTCGGATCATAGAACTCACAGTTTTTGCACACATGAACATCCGCACGGCAATGCGGGCACTCTTCACGGCGCCCGATATTTCCCACGAAGGACAATTCTTTATTGCAGCTAAAACAAATGAGTTTCGTATCCATCAACTATTTCTTTGCTGGTTTGCGTTCAAGATCGTGGAAAGCTTCAATCGTACGGATTGTGCCGGTTTGCGATCTCATCACGATAGAGTGGCTCTTCGCCTTACCATCTGGAAGAAAGCGGATGCCTTTAAGCAAAGCACCATCAGTCACGCCCGTTGCGACGAACATCACGGAACCACCAGCAAGCTCATCACAAGAGAATTTCTTGTCTGGATTTTCAAGACCCATGCGTTTCGCGCGAGCGCGCTCTTCATCGTTTCTGAATTTCAAACGCCCTTGAAAGTCACCGCCCAAGCATTGCATCGCTGCGGCCGAGATAACGCCCTCTGGAGCGCCACCGATACCGATCAACATGTCGATACCTGAATCTGGCCAAGCCGCCGCCACCGCCGCAGAAACGTCGCCGTCCCCGATCAAGTGAATGCGCGCACCCGTAGCGCGAGCCTCCGCGATTAATTCTTTATGACGAGGACGATCCAAGATCACGACTGTCAAATCGCGAACTTCTTTTTGCATCGCCTGTGCAACAGCTTTGATATTTTCCGTAGCAGATTTATCAATATCGATTTTACCGCGAGCGGCAGGACCGCAGGCGATTTTATCCATGTAAGTGTCTGGCGCGTGCAAGAACTTCCCTTTTTCAGCCACTGCGATAACAGAGATTGAGCCCGGGCCCCCAGTAGCACAAATCGTAGTTCCTTCAAGAGGATCCAAAGCGATATCCAAGCCTGGAGCGTCGCCAGTTTTATCACCCACTTTTTCGCCGATATAAAGCATTGGCGCTTCGTCGCGCTCGCCTTCACCGATAACAACTGTACCGTCCATGCGAACAACGTCGAAAGCTTTTCTCATGGCGTCTACAGCCGCTGCGTCGGCAGCTTTTTCGTCACCGCGCCCCATCCAACGAGCGGATGCAAGTGCTGCAGCTTCTGTGACACGTACGAATTCTAAAGCCAGGTTTCTGTCCATGATTCTTTCTCCACCACGGCTCTCATTTCAGCCGGAAGTCTTTGTAATTTTAAATCCAATCCCAAGGAAACGTGCACAGTCTGTGCGACCGAACAAGTGCTCCCGCCACGTCCGCGCAGGCGATATTGAAAGATCAAGCGATTGCCGTCGATTCGGGCTTGCACTTCGACTTCCAAATCATCCCCAAAGAAAGTGGGCTTAAGATGCTTAACTTGAGTTTCGTACACCGCAAAATGACTCGCTGAACCGGGCTTTTGGTAATCCAAAAGTCCACGATCGTGGGCCCAAGCAACCCGGGCTTCCTCATAGAAACGGAGGTAATTGCTGTGGTGAACAATTCCCATCAGATCGGTTTCGTAAAACTGCACTTTGTGATGATGAATAAACATTGATTATTTCTAGACTAAATTGTTACTTTAAGTCTACGCATAAATTTCTGGAGAGAGAATGGCCGTCACTCAGTGGCAAAAAAATCTAGCGATGAGATTCACCATGAGCCGCATCTTTTTGGTGCCGTTAATTGTGGCAGCCATGTGGCCCAACACCCTTGCTTGGAATATCGTCGCCGCGACATTGTTCATTCTTGGCTCTACGACTGATTACTTCGATGGATACTACGCCCGTAAATACGGCTCTGTTAGCAACTTCGGAAAATTCATGGACCCTATCGCCGACAAAATCCTTGTGACCAGCACTCTGGCGATGCTTCTGTCTTTGGGGAAAATCGATGCCTGGATGGTGATCATTATCTTGGCCCGCGATAACTTTATCGGCGGCATCCGTTCCGTTGCCGCGGCAGATCAAATTATTATTGATGCTAAACCAGCCGGAAAGTGGAAAACGGCTATGCAAATGGTAGCCATTCCCATTGTAATTATTGGAAATATCGACCCCTACGTGCCCTATTTGGACAAAGTTGGGTACGGAGTCTTGTGGGTCAGCGTCATTTTGAGTATAACCAGCGGTATCGAATACTACGTTGGATACTTAAAGAGCAAAAAAAGCTCATAGGACACTCATGTTACTGCATCTGTCCCCTAGCAATTGGTTTTTCATCTTCTTGGCGCTTCTATTGAGCAGCTATTTGAAGATTGCGTCCGCTAAGACGCAAAAGCCTATGTTCTTTGCGTCGGCATCCAGCGTGTCTCGTCTTCTTTCAGCAACTCGCTAGTTCACGATTTCAACCAAATAGTCACCGTCAGTTCCATCATCAGGTTTTGGCGGAGTTAATTTCAACTTCAGAGTCACAGTCTTCTTCACATCTCCACAAATAGCTTCGAAAGTCAGATCTCCGCTCTTACGAACTCCTTGAACCCACGTCGTATCGCTCACACAACGGTCTTCGTTATAGAGAAAATT
>JAGIAF010000141.1 GCA_017745015.1 Bdellovibrio sp.
GATCTGCAGGTAGCGCTTTATGATCGCATCTGCTGAATCATTTAATGGAGCAAGATAGGAAACTTTATTCTTTCTTGTTTTACTAAAAAGAACGGCATAACAGTTCTTTTCCTTCCACCAAAAGAGCTTATGGGGGCCATCAGCTGTAACAAACCGGGGAGCATCCTCTGCGAATACGACTCGGCTGGCTTCGTTAGCAAAGCGGCAGGCGATGGCGGCTTGGAAAGCGTAGGCCGCAAGAAACTCCAAGTTTCGTTTTTCGTCTGTGGTGTAAGTTCGTTTCTTTAACAGCCCGCCAGACCGCCAGTTGTTGTCAGGAGCTCGAAATGCACCCGATTGGCGGCGCGAGCATTTTTCTCCGTAAGCGCCGTTTAAGACAAAGTTTTGAGCTTTTTGAAAGTCATCGGGGGCTATCGAAAAATTGGCGGTATTGTCATTGTTCTCAGACGCCAGATCGGCAATTCGATAGTAGAAATTTTGAAGTTCTTTAAAGAAGAGGTTCCAGTGCGCTCCTTGAGAGCTGAAAGTTGCTTCAAAATCTGAAAAGCGAAACGTCTTTCCTAGCATCGTGCTTTGAAAGTAAGAAGTGTTTTGAATTTCCTGACAGAACTTCTTGTAACTTTGAGAATTGTATTCCGGCCATTGATCGGAGCGAGGAAGACGCTCTAAGAATGCCAGGCGAAACATGTAAATGGCTCGGAAGGATTGGAGGTAGTTGCCATGATGCTCAGCTTGTAAAGCAGCGATAATAAAATCGGAGGGGCGGAGCGCATAGAAAGCCTTTTTGGTTTTGATATTCGTTGCGCGTAATAGCAGACGAAATAATGTTTTTAACTTGTTGATGTTGGTATGCTTGTACTCTGAAAGAGTACTCCAACCACGCTCTATAAGGAGTGTGACTTCCGGTGTCGATGATAGGTCGAAGATCTTTTCTTCGGACATATCAGAAAAGTAAGGAAGGTAGGACGCGTGACAGGTTTCAAAAATCCAGCGCAGGCAAATGCGTGGACGGGACATTGCATACTGACCCACCTGGCCTTCGTATTCTAAGGCCACAATTCGTTTTTGGCCTTCTGTAGAAAGTAGTTCGTTGAGATTCTTAATATTGGCCATTTGAATAATACGACGTGTGTCTGAAGCAGCTGTCTTGGCGCTCGTATAAGAGGTTGACGCTTTGAGATAGTCATTAAGCAAGGCCTCAATTTCTGGGGCGCCAGTATCGTGCTTTTTCCGACGGGTCAGTCGCACGGAGGACTTGGTGTGCAAAAGCAGCTTCTTTAAATTACTGAGAAGATGCCAACTGGTCTGATGTTTAGGATCGTCGCAAAAGTTTTGAAAGTCTGAAAAATAGGGATTCTCAAAAAGTTGTATACGAAGAGACCAGGGGTTTGAAATGTTTCTTACCCCCAATGAAGCGTCAGTACTAAATCTATTTTTCAGATAGGGAATGTAAGAACGAGTGATGGCTGTGAGAGTCTTTTTTAGCGTGGACGGACTGCTAGCCCAAATGCTTTTCAGATAGATTTCATAATCACGAAGACGTAGAGGTTGTTTTTTATTTTGTCTAAAAGTTGGGACCATGGAAGCGCGCAAAGACAGGATGCGCCAGTTTAGAAACTCCAATACTTGGCGATTTTCAAAATTCCTAGGAATCGAAATATTATACTTCTTTGAGGCAGAAATCAGATCGGCTTCACGCAAGGGATCAGAATTGCCGACGTAGTCACCGGAACATTTTTCAAATAGTTCTACGAACCAAGGTTCTGTGGACAGAGACATGCAGGAGTAACCTCGTTAGTAATAAAAAAGAAGGGCTTGTCTTAACAGTCTACTGAATTTCGATAGGGTTCGCTGGAGGAGAATATTCTTTTATAAATGCGAGATTTTATGTGAATGAATTGATACGTAAATTTAAGAGAAGTCTTATTTGGAGGCGTTCAATTTAGAGATAAAAAAAGCAGGCATTAAGCCTGCTCATAAAAATCAGAAATAATTTTTTGGAATGACTACTTCAACGTGAAGTTGAAAATATTCTGATCGAAGCTGTTGTACTCATCATAACGAGTCAACGCGTAAAGATCTTTACGCGTTTGCATTTTATCAAGCAAACCTTCTTGTGTACCTTTCGCTTTGATTTCAGCAAGACCCGCAACAGTCGCACCCATCGCAAGACGGAATGTAGTTACTGGGTAGATCACGATGTTGTAACCAAGGTTTGAAAGCTCTTGGTAAGTGAACAAGCGACCTTTACCGAACTCTGTCATGTTCGCCAAAAGAGGAACAGAAACGGCTTTACGGAATGTTTCGAACTCTTTTTCGTTCTCAAGCGCTTCCGTGAAGATACAATCTGCACCCGCATCGATATAAGCTTTCGCGCGATCAATAGCCGCATCCAAACCTTCAGAAGCACGAGCATCCGTACGAGCGATCAAAAGGAAGTTCTCATCAAGCTTTTTACCACGAGCCGCAGCCGCTACTTTGCGAGCAGCTTCATCACGAGTTACAAGTGATTTACCATCAAGGTGACCACAACGCTTAGGATTTACTTGGTCTTCAATATGGCAACCCGCAAGACCCATCTCGATCATCTCTTGCACCGTACGAGTCGCACTCATCGGCTCACCAAATCCGGTATCGATATCAATAATAGTAGGCAAAGAAGTCGTGCGCGCAATCTGACGACCACGAAGCGCCACCTCAGTCAAAGAAGTCAAACCAATGTCAGGATAACCAAGATCGTTCGACAAAACCGAACCAGAAATATAAACGCCATCAAATCCAGCTTTTTCAATTGCCATTGAAGCCAAAGGCGACCAAGACCCCGGCATCTGCAAAAGCTTCCCAGACTTCAAAGCCTCACGAAAATTCTTACGCTTCTGAGCCGGTGTAATTTCAGGAAACAACATAATGAACCTCATCTTTCCTAGCGACCGCCTTGGAGCAGTGAGTGGGCCACTAAGCCCCTCGCCTTCGGACAGTCCTCGCTGACGCCCTCCCCTGCGGGAGTGGCTGCTGCGGAACTCGGCGATGGGCTTAGTGGCCCACTCACTGCTCCAAGGCAGCCTTGTGGCATTCAGATTAATTTATTTCAGAGATAGGCACTTTATTTCGAGTGCTCATCTCTCAAATTTTCAAGACATTCGATCTCGAAATTCAGACACTTAAACTTACCACTTCTAAATCAAAGATAGTCTCAGCAAAGAAGTGAAAGTCTCTTAGTAGCTCGCGGGGAGCCTGCAGATTGGCGGAGCCGGTGTTCTGCAGGACCTCTGCGGGGCCCGGCCTTCGCCGTTGGCTACGGCTGGCAGGCTGGATGGCCCTCCGCCGTAGCCGTTAGGCGTAGGCGGAAGCAGCGAGGCAGGATGCCGTGTCCGAAAGAACACCGGCTCCGCCAAGCTGTAGGCGGTCTCCGTCCGAAGACTAGAAGATACCTTTGTTATCGCGTTTGTTGTTAACCAACTTGTCGATTGGAATCTGTACGTTCAACTGTTGAACTTGTTCAGCAGTCAAGTTTTCCAAATTCTCAACCAAGCCAATGAAGCGATCACGCTCAGCTTTTGTGATGATACCTTCAGTAAGTGTATCAAACTTACGGATGTAGTCCGCACGTTTGAACGGACGAGCACCCGCTGGATGCGCATCAGCTACGCCAAGTTCATCAACGATTTTAGAACCGTCTTTCATTGTGATTTCTACGCGGCCACCGAAGCGTTTTTTATCTGGATCTGTCTCGTGGTACCAAGCAGTCCATTGTTTGTCTTCAACAGTAGAAATTTTGTGCCACAATGCCACAGTGTCAGCACGTTTCGCGCGCTCTGGAGCGTACGAGTTAACGTGGTGCCAAGTGCCGTCTTGAAGAGCCACTGCGAAGATGTACATGATCGAGTGGTCAAGAGTTTCGCGAGATGCATTTGGATCCATTTTTTGTGGATCGTTCGCACCCGTACCAATCACGTAGTGAGTGTGGTGAGATGTGTGGATCACGATATCTTTGATATCGTCGAAGTTTTTGATCATTGGTTTCATTTTGCGAGCCAAGTCGATCAATGCTTGAGATTGGTACTCTGCAGAGTGCTCTTTAGTGTAAGTCTCAAGGATCGCGCGTTTTTCTTCGCCAACTTCTGGAAGTGGAACTTCGTATTTACCGTTTTTGCCTGAAAGCATGTAAGCGATAACTGAGTCTTCACCTTCATAAATTGGAGATGGAGCGCCTTCGCCACGCATAACACGGTCTACAGCTTCAACAGCCAATTTACCAGCGTGTGCTGGAGCGTATGCTTTCCAAGAAGAGATTTCACCTTTACGAGATTGACGAGTCGTGAAAGACACGTGAACCGCTTGTTGAACTGCTTGGAAAATAGTTTCAGTTGGAAGGTTCAACAAAGTACCGATACCCGCAGCTTGAGCAGGACACAAGTGAGCGATATGGTCTTTTTTGTACTCGTGCAAGCAGATTGCTTTCACTAGATCTACGTGAACTTCGTAACCAGTGACGATACCTTTCAAAAGTTCTTTACCATTTTTACCCATTTGTTGAGCAACCGCCAAGATAGCTGGGATGTTGTCACCAGGGTGAGAGTAGTCAGCTGCCAAGTAAGTGTCATGGAAATCCAATTCACGAACTGCAGTACCGTTTGCCCATGTCGCCCATTCACAATCAAATTTTTGATCGTTCGGCATACCGAATACAGTTGCGCCACCATTGCGAGGGTGAGCAATCGCCATTGCACGAGCAGAAGCAACCGGACGACGGTTTGCAGCCGCGATAGCAACAGACGCGTTGTCGATGATACGGTTGATAACCATATCTACAACGTCAGCTTTGATTGGAGCGTTGTCAGAAGCGATCTCTGCAATTTTCCAAGCCAATTGGTCTTTACGATCCAATTTTTCTTTAGATGGATAAACACGCACTGTGTGTTTTTTCATGGGTGTCCCTTTCAAGAGAAGTAGCGACATTGAGTCAAAGACTCAATGCGTTATTAAATAATTTAACAAAGCAAGAAAAACTAACTTGGCCCCAAGAAAGGGTCAAGCCTAGAGGGGGTGCGTGAAACCGGATTTATTGTGGAAATCGGCTTGAGGACCTGGATGAGAAAGAGACCAATAGCTCTTCGAGCCATCGGAAAACTCCACCACCGAAGTGATGCCCATTTGGCGGAACTTAACCAAATCGGGGCATTGAATGCGAACACGAAACAAAACGGCTTCCGGTTCGGGTTCGACTTGGATCAACTTCACCTCGGCCTTCGGGTGCGGTGTCATGCCTTGGCGATAACTGCTAAAGCTATAGGCATTCCAGTCTCCAGCCGGAGAACAATTGATTTCAAGGTAAGGTGATTCAGTGTTTTGATTGGCGCTGAAGAACGCTTCAAAGCACGTGGTCTTCCAAAGTTCATCACGACGAGCCATTCCGTCTTCGTGGGACGGAGGGAAGTGTAAATGGTTGGAAGGACCTTTAAGGGAATACTCAACAATAACTTCGTCTGGAGCGGTTACGTACACTTGAGCTTCAAAGTTAAAGAGCTTCGTGAAGTTGGTTTCCGTAAAGGCTTTAAGTTGAAGCACTACTTTTTCTCCCAATCCAAGCGCGCCGTGAACAAAATCTTCCCATCAGAAAGGCGAACTCCACGATAGGTTGAGGTGCCTTGAGCGTCGTCATGGGAAGTTGCTAACAGGCTTTTTTCAACTTCTACTTTTTCACCCAAATGCGTTTCAGCTAAAAAGTTAACGGAGTAAGAGTTCAGTTTCAAGGACTTGTGCAGGTCATAGGGAATAGCATCCAAGATCCATTGAGCATACTTGGCATTGTTGACGTGCTGATTGATGTCTAAGTCAGAATTGCGAACACGGAACTTGGCGAGCTTTTCGTATTCGCCCTCAACCGGAATTTTATCGGTCGTTAGGCCCGCGGAATCGGGGAGGCAGATCTGTTCCCAAGGACGCAAATTTTGCGATGGGAGAATTTTGCCCGTGTTTCGATCCAAGGCCAGCCAACTGGTGGAGCAAGTTCCCAGAACCTCGCCCGCAGAGTTTTTAATGCGGAAATCCCTGGCAACAAAGGCTCCTTCGGGGGGCCGAAGCCAGGTCTCGATGGTGATCTCGTCATTGAATTTCGGCCAAGTCTTCATGGGAATGGTTTGGCGAGTAAGAACCCAATACAGGCCGTGCTTCTCCATGTCGCTCATTCCGAAGCCCACGCGTTCCGCATGCATCCAAGCTGTTTCTTGAATGAGGTTGAGTGCTCCAAAGAGTCCGAGTCGACCCAACGGGTTCACGAGTAAACTTGTAATGCGGAAATTTTCTTTCCAGAGGCGTGGGAATTCGGTATTCATAACTGAGGCTTACTCCATTTCAGAGCGAATCTGCACTAAATCAGCAAATATTTTCTAATCATACATGGGTTTTGCAAAAAAACAGGACGTAATTTAGAGAAAAGTGTGTATACTGATTTTGTTTAGACGACACGAGGCTCTTTCATCATTAACTTGTCACCTTTGTTCGATTGTGTGTATGCTCTAATCTGTTAGGTGGAACTATGAAACAGAAGAATATGTTGGCTGATTTTTTGAAACAAAAACGTGTAGCTGCGGGTCTTTCTCAAAGAGACGTTGCTGATAAATTGGGATATTCAACTCCACAGTTCATTTCAAACTGGGAGCGCGGAGTTTCTCATCCTCCAATTAATGCACTTAAAAAACTTGGTGATCTTTATAAAGTTTCTGCTGAAGACCTTTTCGAAGTAACTTTGAACGCAACTATTCAAGATGTTACTCAGGATCTTCGCCGCAAATTTGCTAGCAGCAAATCTCGCTAAATTAGAATTTATTTTCATTAAAAATTTGTAGAAATACAAAACTCAAAGCTCTGCATACAACGTGGAGCTTTTGTTTTTTGGAGAACTGAAAACCCGATATAAACTCGTGATTGTTTAAATACATGATTATTTCCAACAACGTTTCGAATATCATTGTTTTTAAAAAGCTCTCGGAAGAGCTCAGTCGCCTTATCGAAAAAGAAGGGTGGTTGGTGCGCCCTTACGCATCGTCGCAACTCAAGCACTTCATGAGTTTAGAAAAAGAAGAGCAGAACTGGGTCATTCACAGACTCGAGGATTACCTCGCAATTTGCAAAAAGGTTCACCGTGCCGGCCGTCCCTTAAAAGATGCCCGTTTCCTGGTTGAAGAAGGTCTGCGCCATTACAATTTCAGCTGCGACCTCAAAGTGGAATCTATTATCAAGCCCAGCTACGTGGTGGAGTTCTACGGAAAAGATCACCGCCAAATTTTCCGCACCTTCAATTATTTTGAATTCACCAGCTACACACTAGAAGAAATCTACTGCCGCCCGTGGTATGTACTTTACCAACGCGATGAAGAAGTCACGCGCCAACTCATCGAATCTGTTGAGCCCATCATCGAGGATCAAATCATGGACCCGGTCTTCTTCGATATGCCCGAACATAGCATTGACGAAAGAACATCCCTGGAAAAACTAAGAATGATGGCCAAAGAAATCGCCGTCACTCCGCTTGTTCAAACCAAGAAACTTGTCGGCTATCTCAACGTCATCCAAGTCCGCCTAGCCGACTGATCTCAAAGCCCTTCGTCAGCAAGGGCCCGCAATAATTTGAAACTAGAATGTTCCAATAGAGATATGCACGCGCCAAGGTGACTCGCCCGGTTGCATGTTGAGTTTCCAAGCCATGTCGACCGCAAGGGGGCCCACTGGCGTGTTGTAGCGAATACCGAAACCCGTAGCTGCACGATAAGGTTCATGGATGTCGAGGCCTTCGATTTCTACGATACCGCCGTCATAGAATGCGGCCCCACCCAAACTTCCCCAGACCGGGAAACGCAATTCAGACTTAATCAGACCCATTGTTGAGTCCGTAGTCAGATAGTACTTCTTGTTCGTACCAGCGATACCCAAGTCGTTGTTGTTCGGGAAGTACTCGGTACCGGCTTCGTAACCACGAACTGTGGAGATACCACCCAGCGTGAAACCTTTTTTATCCCAAGGCACACCGTTTTGGCGTGAAGCTGTATCTGGTAAATTACTTAAGTTCTTCAAGTAGCCGCCGCGAAGTTGATTCGCCCATACCACCGGTTGTTTTTGCAAAGTGCCGAGTTTGGAGTACAACGTGAAGCTTGCCATCGCACGCCAGTATTTAATTGTCTCCGTCGAACCAAATGCTGGATCTGCGTACTCCGCATTCACGCGTGTGAATGTACCACGAGTCGGATTGAAGGGATTGTCACGGAAATCCAAGTCCATGTTCGGGCCGGTTGTTACGATATCTTGGTTGGTCGGTTGGTACGGGTAGGTATCATCCAAACCGTAGTCTCGTACTTGCGCCAAGGAATAGATGTCCCAAGTGCCCAGAACGTGCGTGGTGAAGTCTTTTTCAATTGTATAAGTGTACGAGTTCAAGTCCGTGACCTGTTTTACATTGTAGTCAGTGATTTGACTTGAAAGAGTGATGTTCACACGGCCGCGGATGTGCGTATCGAAAAGATAAGGCTCAAGGTAACCCAAAACCACTTTGTGCTCGAGGTATTTCATATCGGCGACGTTGTAGTTGCCTTCTAAGCGAGCAGAAACCCCTCGGCCAGTACCCATCAAGTTACGATAAGCAACACCCAAATAACCACGCAGAGTGAATTTTCGTTCATTGGTCGCCCCGGCGCCCAGAGTGAAAAGA
>JAGIAF010000142.1 GCA_017745015.1 Bdellovibrio sp.
TCTTGTACTAATTTTTCAAGTACATAGTTCCTTTAAAAACCCACAGTTCTAGCGAATTGTGGGTTTTTTCATTTTTGAAATAGGTCTTCTCCTCACATCACTTCCAATCTTAGCCTAGTTTTCCAGTCATTAATTATGATGAAGGACGAGTCTGTTGCGAGGCTTCTCGTTATTTTCATTAAAACTCTGCAAAGTTCTCTACAATGTACTCTGACAAGGAGAACTAATGCATCCACATCTTAAAGCCACTGCAAGTGCGACTCTTCTATTCATTCTTTCTGCCTGTGGAAGCTTACCCACAAAAGAACAAACCGCTTCACTTGATATGAAAACCATCAACGCCCCCACCGCGGCAAATGCACCTTTGAATGTGCGCAGCGAAGCGGACTATCGCTTCATCATGGCAGATGTTGCGAGCCTTGAAGGAAAGCCTGCAAAGGCTATTGATCTGTTTGAAAAAGTTTTGAAGTTGGATCAAGCCTCTCCTGTCGTTCATATGCGCTTGTCTGAGGAGTACTACAAAGCCAATAAGATGAAGGAAGCGATCTTCCACGCGGAACAAACGGTGCAGAAGGATTCTAAAAATGTAGCCGCTCACGTCTATCTAGGTGGCTTGTACTCTGCTGAGAAAATGAATGATAAAGCGATCGCACAATATGACATCGTCTTAAAGCAAGATCCTGTGAACACAGAAGTTCCGATCTATCTTGGTTCGCTTTACGCTGCCAAGAAGGACTACAAAAAGTCAGAGCAGTACTTCACGTCTCTTTTGAAAAATCACAACTTCAGCACTCCCCACGTGGCGCACTACTACTTGGGCCTGACTCGCTTGGCGCAAGGTGGGAAGCAACAACAATTGGCAGCAGAGAATGCTTTCAAGAAATCGTTGTCGTTAAAACCTGATTATGACGATGCGGCTATTTCACTTGCGAACCTTTACTTGCAAAAAAATGAGCGCAACAAAGCTCTGACGTTGTGCTTGAATTTCCAAAGGCAAAATCGCTTCAACCCAAAAGTGGCGGACTTTATCGCGCAAACTTATCTTGAAAACGATGAGTCGGATAAAGCCTATCAGCAACTTGATTATATCGCGACCCACTCGGACTCTTCGGAGGATACACGCATCAGAATGGCTCTTTTGTTAATCAAGCAAAAGCGCTACAACTTGGCGACTTCAAAACTGCAAGAAATTGTGGCGAAGAATCCAAAATCAGATACAGCTCGCTATTATCTGGCCGCTGTCTTTGAAGAAACGGGTTTTGCTGAAGATGCAATCCACGAGTACTTGCAAATCCCTGCGACCAGCAATCACTTTAGCGAAGCGACAGTGCACGCGGCCTACCTACTGAAGGGCATGGGCAAATTGAATCAGGCCCTCGATATTTCTAAGAAAAGCCTCAGCGCGAAAGCCAACGAGCCGCAAGTCTATACGATGTATGCGTCTTTGCTGGATGCTAAGAGAGATTACTTGGGCGCGGCTCGCATCCTTGAAGAAGGTTTGAGCAAATTCGCCGGCGATACCGGTCTTATGTTTCAGCATGCGGTGGCGCTGGATCGTCTTGGTAAGAAAGATGTTATGATCAGCCAGATGAAAAAAATTTTGGAACTCGAACCTGATCACGTGCAAAGCATGAACTATCTTGCCTTCACCCTAGCTGAGTTGAATCAACAATTACCTGAGGCAGAAAAACTGGCTCGTCGTGCCTATGCCCTTCAGCCACAAGATGGTTATGTGTTGGACACGTTGGGATGGGTTCTGTTCAAGCAAAAGAAGTTCCCTGAATCCATTGCTCTTTTAGAAAAGGCTTTCAGCTATCAGTCACAGGCTAGCATTATCGCTGAGCACTTAGCGGATGCTTACTCCATGCACTCGATGCCGAAGGAAGCCAAAGAGATGTACAACAAAGCAGTCAATTTGACGAAGGATCAACATCGCGCCAATCAGATCCAGCTCAAAATTTCTAAATTGGTTCTTTAACAATAAAAAAACCCACAATTCGCAAGAACTGTGGGTTGCTCTTTTAATATCACTCTCTAATTCATTCTTAGAAGTTCTTCAATTTTCCCGCGATGTAAGAGTTCAATTGCGCCATTGGGATGCGCTCTTGGGCCATTGTATCACGGTGACGAACTGTCACAGCTTGGTCATTGATCGTATCGAAGTCGATGGTTACGCAGAACGGAGTACCGATCTCGTCTTGGCGACGATAGCGTTTACCGATGGAAGCTGTTTCGTCGTAAGTGACGTCGAAGTCTTCTGCGACTTGGTCGCGAAGTTTATCCGCGATCGAAGTCAGCTCTTCTTTTTTAGACAATGGCAAGATCGCTACTTTGTAGGGCGCGATTTCTGGGTGGAAGCCCATCACGATACGAGTATCTTCTTTGCCGTTTTCGTCTGCTGTGATCTCTTCACGGTAAGCATCGCACATGAACGCCAAGAACAGACGATCACAACCCACGGCCGTTTCGATAACGTACGGGATGTATTTTTCTTTGTTCGCTTCGTCGAAATACTCAAGGCTCTTACCAGAGAATTTCTGATGTTGAGTCAAGTCGAAGTCTGAACGGTTGTGAATACCTTCAAGTTCAGAGAAGCCCATTGGGAATTTGTATTCAACGTCAACGGCGGCACGCGCATAGTGCGCAAGTTTCTCGTGAACGTGAACTTTCAAATTTTCTTCTTTGATACCGTACTTCAAATAGAACTTCCAACGACGCTCTTTCCACTCTTCGAAGAATTTGTCGTCAGTGCCCGGTTTCACGAAATATTGCATTTCCATTTGTTCAAATTCACGCGTACGGAAGATGAAGTTACCTGGAGTGATTTCGTTACGGAATGATTTACCAATCGCTGCAATACCGAATGGGATTTTGTAGCGAGAAGACTGTTGGCAATTCAAGAAATTCACGAAGTGACCTTGAGCTGTCTCTGGACGCAAGTAAACGACGCTGGCAGAATCTTCCAACGGACCCATGTGAGTTTTGAACATCAAGTTGAAGTTACGTTCTTCAGACAAGTTTTTGCTGCCACAGTTCGGGCACTTTTTGTCTTTCAAGTAAGACTCAGTGTTGTCCGCGCGGAAACGTGTTTTACACTCTTTACAGTCAACCAATGGATCCGAGAAACCATCGACGTGACCAGAAGCTTTCCAAACAGTTGGATGCATCAAGATCGCAGCATCCAAACCTACGATATCAGATCTGCGAGTCATGGCATTCCACCATGCGCGCTTCACGTTCAACTTCATCAGAGAGCCCAAAGGACCGTAGTCCCAGCAACTTCCTAGACCACCATAGATCTCACTAGATTGAAATACAAAACCGCGACGTTTGCTGAGGCTGACGAGCGTATTGAGGTCGTCAAGATGCTTGATTTTCATTTGAACTCCGTAAGGCTGCCACCAGATGGCTTCTGAGGCAGGAAAAAGTCTTTAAAAACTTACACTTGGGTCTAGATGCAGTCAAGGAATCAGGGTCTTTCTTGATCTCAGACTGGGTCTTTGGCGAAATAAGATTATGCAGCGCAATTTAAAGGCACTTTCTCTCTGTCTCGCCCTCAGTTTCATCGGTTCACTGACCGAAGCTGAACCTGTTTCGAAATTCGTTACAAAAGAAGAAAAGATTCGCGAAGAGATGGTCGTTATCTCTCGCGAGCTAGGTGTGACGTGCACGGAGTGCCATAATGTCCAAAACTTTGCGAGCTCAGAAAAGAAAACCTTCCGCGTCGGCAAAGACCATATGAAACTCACTCAAATGCTTAAGGATAATGGCTTTGATGGGAAGAAAGGTCCGATGGCGACTTGCTATATGTGTCACCGCGGAAAACTCTCCCCTGACTACAAAGAGCCCTTGTCCGCGAAAGCTCAGTAGCTCTTTTTATGCGCAGTCGTTGGTCCCTCGCATTTGCAATCCTCTGGGCTGTTTCTGCAGTCGCTATCATTTTCTTGCTTACAGCGACGAATCTGTTTATGCCGGTGCCGACCGACCCGTGGATTATCACCCATGTCCTGGCTCCTGAAGAAAAAAACAGCGAAGAATTGGTGCATGAGCTTTTAGCAAGGAAGCCCATAGATCATATCCACGAGCTTATTATCCTGATTGATGCCCACGCCTCTTTAAGTCGAAGCCTCAAAGAACGTGGCTATTCTGTTTATCTTACAAAATCAGCAGACATACTCACAGCAAATTTAGGACTGACACCACCATTCTTTTTGCTCACATCGCCTCGCAACGAAGGGGCTTTCGCAGGTCCCTACAGAAAAGTTTCTGAAGCGATTCATGCTCTTGAAATGATGCAAGGTCGTGCCAGTTGGTTGAACTTGTCAGGTTTAGGCTGTGGCACAGGAGCTCGCGTAAGAAACCTCATTGACTCAAAGGCCTTAGTCAACAACAACGTCGGACCGTAAAGTTCGTTCTATTTCTCAAATTGATAAAACGTCTAGGTGACAGTCATTGACTAAAAGTTAGTGTTCCATCAGCTCCATATTAGAATTGGTGCGTTGGACAGGGCTTTGCATAATGACAGCGTATGGGGAATACAGTCATGAAAAAGTTTTCGGTCATCAGTACGACAGCCTTCACATTGCTTCTTCTTGTCGCCTTTCAAAACTGTGGCAGATCTATGTTCTTTACGCCGAGTCAAGGTGTTTTGAGCGAAGGCAGCTTCTCTTCTGATACAACACTGGTTGATACAGAAATGAACACGCCGATCTCCTTTGAGTTAAACCACTTAACAACTGTTTCTGGCGTAAGCTTAACAGTTGATCCCGCGTCTGTTGCCAACTTGCACGGTACTATCAAAATTGACGATGCCGCAAACTTCAAAGTCACTTATACGCCAAGCTTCGGTTTCCGCGGTAATGACAACGCCACATTGATTGCCAAAGACCTTTATGGCAACTCTATGAATCTTTTTGTGATCGCCCATGTGGGAAATCCTCTTTCTGGTATTGAGCCGGCTCTTGCCGTTCGTGGTATGGGTTGTATTCAATGTCACGCTAACGTGAGCTCTAACATCATCACCGACTTCGGTTATGGCAATGACTATTACTTTGGCGTGAAACCCGCAGTAGCCAACTGGAAAAGTGGTTCTGTTTATGGTGACCACGGCAATAGTTTTAATACAATGTCGATCCCCGCTGATAAATCAGTGTTGGTACCGACAGCAGCTTTGCCCTCTGCGGTGGCAACAGCAACGGGCCTTTCAACGGTTGCAGCTTACGTGAACAAGCAGTTCTCTATTTCCGCAAACAGCGGTACAACTCGCACATCCGTTGTTGAAAAGAAATCCGTTTATATCGGCGCTCCGACAGACGCCAACTTGGTAGCAGCCTTCAGACTCGGTGCCACTGAGCGCATCAAATACTATAAAAACAACAGCACTTCGGCGGAGCTTTCAGGTCTTCAAGATCAAAAAACATTCTTCAAAGCCTCGGGCACTTTAGCTTGTGATGGCGACGTTGTGATTCGCGGTCCACTTCTTTTGGACAACATCGCGGTGAGCACTTCAGATGGTTGCCGTCTTTATGTAATTGGCTCTGTGTTCATGTACGGTCCTGTCACTTACTTGGGCGCGACTGAAAACAGCAACTTACAAATCACAAGCACTCGTTCGATCAGCATGGGCCTGGGTCTTGCGAAAAAAGACAACGCCTTCTGTGAACCAACGAGCCGTTTCGCTCTAGATAATAAAAACTACGGTGATTCTTCCTTGGTCAATCGCTTCGCCTCTTTCTGGACAGTTCCTATGAACTACGTCAGACAGTCCGCAGATCCGAAGGCCTATGGTCAAGCAATCGTGGATGAAGCCAAGGTCGTCGAAGCTGGGGCCGGCACCTTGTACGATGCTGCTTGCCGCTCGGAAGGTCGCATGGTTTCTTTCGAAAGATTGCTCTTGAATGCACCGATCGTTCACAGCCGTTATGAAGGCAACTTCTCTGGAACAATCATTTCTGAATTTGCCATCATGAGCTTGGGGCAATTCATCTTCTCGTTTGATCCGGTTTTCAGCAAAACATCGGTCTTGCCATTCTTGGATTCTAAGACGTTCCTGCACATCGAATAGACTGCTGCAGCCCTACTTTGTCACTCACACTTTAAAACCGCCCAGCCCCGATCCCGGGGCTTTTCTATTGGTTCTGAGTGAGCATGAGCCTTGCTCATAGAAAGCTCATGCGAATCTTTTTGTGCTGTCTCATGTTGGGACTGACAATTCTTAAATACGGCTCGGAGCTGGTCTGCGATGACTATGCTTCCAATCAGCCAACGTCAGCGTTTTCACAACGCCAAGGGGTTTACAATCTTATTACAGGGACGGATGGCTGTCCTGCAATCGCCGCTTGGACAGAACAATGTGAGGGCTTCGTGGTGCGTTTAAGCTCTCCTGGAAAAGCCTATGGCCCCATTCCTTTTTGTCGTATCAACAATGGCAGCAGAATCTTCGTCACTGACACCGGAAAATTCTTAGAGCGCACCAGATTCAAAAATCAATACGTTCATCGAAGCGAAAAACTTCTCATGCCGACAGCAAGTGCTCTCATTGCCGAGGACACCGTGATCTTAGATGTTAAAAAAGAACAATTCCAACTGGAGCACAGTCGCTACGGACGCGGCTATAGTTGTCTTTACGGAAAATAATTTTTAAATATAGTGCTGTCTTCGAGATCATCGAAGTTATGGCGGACCCTATTGACCTTACTAGAGGTAAGGTTATTCAAATTACGTTGCGATATTCACTTAGATTTTATTGAGAATTGCTTTGTAAGCTGTCTCTAAAAACTCGATGGACTCTTTATCAGCCCGACGAACTGCTGTTTGATAAGCCTCGGTCACCGTCTTCATCGATGCCCCCGCAGGCACCCCCAAGACTTCATAGGCATCCCAGCTATGGCCGTTATAGTTGAACATCACATTCAGATTCTTAGGCTTCATCGCCGCACGATCCGGATGAATCACTGGAGTCACAGGCGCTGTTTTTTGAGCAGGAACTGTGGGTTCGGCCTCCATTAGTGGCGGCGCGGTATCTCTGGCTTTCATATCGAGGCGCGTAGGACGGCGCCCGCCACCTCTCGATAAAAGGTACCAGAATACAAAAGCCCCGGCTCCCACCAGGTTCAACGTCAAAAAATCTTGGCTATTCATGTAGAATCTATTATTCGTTGTCAGTCCCAATTTAGCAAGGAGTCCCTTAGGATGGCAGCACCAAATCCCTTTGAAAAACAGACATCAATTCCCGGAGTGAAACATATTATTGCGGTTAGTTCCGGTAAAGGTGGCGTTGGCAAAAGTACCGTTGCCACAAATTTAGCCATGGCCCTGGGTAAAAAGAGCAAAGTCGGCCTTTTGGATGCGGACATCTATGGACCGAGCATTCCTCGCATGTTGGGCTCACTTTCCCAAAAACCGAATATCAACCCGGAAACGAATCAACTTGAACCAATCACTCGTTATGGCATCAAATTGATGTCCATTGGCTTCTTGATTGAAGAAGGTGCCGCCGTTGTTTGGCGTGGTCCAATGCTTTTCAAAGCCATGGATCAATTCCTTCGCGACGTGAACTGGGGTGAGTTGGATTACCTTGTGGTGGATTTGCCTCCAGGCACTGGTGACGTGCAATTGACTCTGGCACAAAAAGTTCCAGTGGCGGGTGCTGTACTTGTATCGACGCCACAAAACGTGGCTTTGATTGACGTGAAAAAAGCTGTCGACATGTTCCAACGCGTGAATGTGCCTTTGCTAGGTATGATCGAAAACATGGCTTACATGGTGAACCCAGTGAACGGCGAAAAGATGCAACTTTTCCCCAAGGGTGAGATCGACGCTTACTCAGCTTCTAAGAACATTCCAAAGCTGGGTGAAATTCCGTTCAACCCTTCTGTGGGACTTGCTTGCGAAGCTGGTATTCCCATTGTTGAGGCCAACAGCAACGGTGCTGAAGCACAAGCTTTCATGGCAGTTGCGGACCGTATCCGCGAAATCCTTCCTTAGTAATTACGATGCTCATGAGGACGGACGCAGTCCTCATGAGTTATTACATATTGCCCTTCCCCACTTCCCTTTTAAAATAGTCAAAATTCAAACTCCGCTCTGGAGTTGCAACAAAAAGGGGAATTTCTATGAAAGCGCTTATCGCAGCAACTCTGCTGGTTCTTGGTTTTTCTTTTGCCCACGCCGATGAGATGGTGAACCTTCCGGTTCAAACTCAAGACACTGTTATGAGTTCACTTACTGAAGACATGGGCATGGAAGTGCAAGGTCATCACACGGGCAAATACAACTATTGCTGCATTCAAAGCCATGGCGGTGGTTACTGCACCTTGAACTACTATGATAAGTACGGTGCCGCCTGCAAATGCTATGTTGGCAACCAAGCTGAATACGGTCACGTCTGCAATTAGTCACTGGGAGTAACTTGGCTGGTAAGGAGCAACTATAAATTTCGATCCACAGATTTCACCGTCCCTTACAGCCAGAACTGAATTTGCAAAAATCAATGAGATAAAAACACTGGCCTACCGCTCTTTCGGGAGTGGTAAGCCGATGATCATCATAGTCCCCAACATCAGTTCCCTGAGCTGAGCGCGAAATACATTGTCGATTTTTGTCATCATCGCGGGGGTTAGACAGCTAAATACCGTCTATCCT
>JAGIAF010000143.1 GCA_017745015.1 Bdellovibrio sp.
GAAAAACAAAATGTTCAGAGTCTGCAAGATAAAGACACCGTTGATATGTTGTTCTTGGTAAAAGAAAAGACGGTGGCTGTTGGTAAGAATGGTCGTCCTTTTATGGGGCTTCAGCTAGGCGATGCGACGGGTGCTATTGATGCACGCTTGTGGGATCGTGTTGAAGAACTGGCTCGTCAATTTGAAGTGGGCGATGTTTTAAAAGTAAAAGGCCAAGTTCAGCTTTTCCAAAATCGTAAGCAGTTGGTGGTCCATCGTTTGGAAAGAGTGGAGCCTTCCACCGTGAACTTTGAAGATTTCATTCCTAAAGCTTCTAAGAATACCGAAGATATGTTTTCGGAGTTGATTCAATTGGTCCGTTCCATGCGAAATGATCACTTGAGACAATTGATCTTGGACACGTTAGAAGATCCAGAAATTCGCCCGAAGGTTTTGCGTGCTCCAGCGGCAAAGTCGATTCACCATGCGTGGATAGGTGGCCTTCTTGAACACATCCTTTCGATCTGCAAAATCATGGATTTTATGGGCACTCATTACCCATTCTTGAACCGTGATTTGTTGCTGTTCGGCGCGATCTTTCACGATATCGGTAAACTCTGGGAGCTTTCTTATGATCACGGTGTTGCGTACACAGATCGTGGACGTCTTTTGGGACACATGCAGATCGCCTGTGAACTGATCGATAAGAAGTCGTCTCGTATTTTGGGCTTTAGCGAAGAGCTCAAAGATATTTGTAAACATATTATCTTGAGTCATCATGGTAAATTAGAGTACGGTTCTCCGAAGCGGCCAAAATTCTTGGAAGCTATGGTAATCGCGATGATCGACGACCTTGATAGTAAGGTGGCGACATTGAAGTCCATTATGGACGGCGAGAGAGGATCCGGCGAGAAATGGTCTCGCTATAACGAACTTTTTGATCGTTATTTCCTCTTGGATGATCTGAATGAGAAGTACTAATGGTGATCGGTCAGTTTAAAGAGCTTTTAAATACCTACAAAATGTATGACCCGGCGGCCAAATCCTTGTGGGAAATTGGTTTGCTCTATCCGGGTCCAAAAGCTTTGATGATGCATCGTCTGGCTCACGCGTTCTATAAAGACAAAATGTATTTCCTTGCGCGTTTGGTGGCGGAAGTGTCTCGTTGGTTGACGGGCATTGAAATTCACCCGGGCGCACAAATCGGCCATCGTTTGGTGATCGATCACGGCTTCGGCGTAGTGATCGGCGAAACAGCGATCATCGGTGACGATTGCATTATCTTCCACGGCGTTACTTTGGGCGGCATCAAATTCGACCCCGTTAAGCGTCACCCCACAGTAGGTAACAAAGTGATGATCGGCGCTGGAGCCAAAGTTCTTGGTCCCATCACGATCGGCGACGGAGCCTTGATCGGAGCCAACGCCGTGGTCGTCAAAGACGTCCCGGCTGGCACAGTGATGGCAGCCCCACTAGCCCAAGCCAAGTAAAAGGTGTCTGGTTATTTTTTGCGTCCACGCCGTGTTAAAGGAGCGAACAATGAGAAGTTTAGAATCTTGGTTTGCTGAATACAGTGCGAGTCACCAAAATCGTAAAAACCAAGTCATTCACAAGATCTGCGTTCCCGCGATTTTTTTCTCCGTAGTGGGTGTGCTCCTGCAAATCCCTTTAAATCTCGGCCCCATCAAACTCGGCGAACTCATCATCGCGGTAGCTCTTGGCTGGTACGCAACTCTCGGCAAGCGCGCCTTCCTGGTGATGCTCGGCCAACTGATCTTGTGTTACGTGCTTCTTTATTTATTAGGTCACTTATTCCAACCCGTTTGGTTGGCTTTGGTGCTTATCTTCGTTACCGCATGGATCGGCCAATTCTACGGTCACCACATCGAAGGCAAACGCCCATCGTTCTTCAAAGACCTCCAATTCCTGCTAATCGGCCCCCTTTGGGTCCTAAGAGACGTCTTCTTTAAACAAAATAACGCATAAAGCCACAAAAAAGGTGCCTGCTTCTTTTTCTGCAAATGAAGCAGGCACCCTATATTCGTTTTAAGCTTTCATTTCGGTTTCATGATCGAAAGCTAATATTAATTGTGTCGCTTGACGCTCCGTGGCTCTGAGATACTAGGGGTGTAACTATCTCACCTAGACGAAAGGAGTTCGGCTATGAAACAGGTAGAACTTGAAACGGTCCCTACGAACACAACGCCGGTCGAAAGCACCAGCACTGCTCTTCCAGTTCGTAAGAAAAATCGCCGTCGCCGCTTGCCAGCTTGGTAAGCAGCAGCCCTCCTCTTCCACATATTTTATTCGGGGGAGGGCGCCCTTCGGGGCATGTCCTTAATTATTCAACGCAGTCAGCGTTTGAGAAAAAGCGATAATCGCCTTTGATTCCTGCCACGGTCCATTTGCCGTTACGGCGAAGAAGAATTCTTTCTGTGCCGTCGTGAGAGGACATCGGAACATAGCCATCTTCCAAATCCTGAGATGTCGCCATTAGATCTTTTTTAGAACCATCCGTATGTTGTTCAAGAAGCTCCAGAAGACCTTCGGCTTTGATATTTGCGTTCTTCTGAATAGTGATGGTTTTCAAATCATCTTGGTCGATGTTTTTGCAGAAAAGAAGAGTTTTGGTGGCGGCTTCAGCTTGGAATGTGAACGCTAGCAACAGCATACAGAGCAAGGCTTTCACGAACTCTCCTTTCATTGGGAGAATCGTTCTACAGACCCGCAAAACCCTTGTCAGTAAAATAAGCGAACCTTGTAGATAAAATTAAATCTCATTTACACCCCAAAATAATTCAGATGCCTTTTGCATTCTCACTTCATTATCAGGAGGCTTTCACTCCCTTTTCACTTAAAAGCAAAAAAGCAGAATTGCTGTTCTTTGAGGTGGGTTGCCATTATCACGGTAGCTCGCTTGATAAAGGACTTAAAATGAAAAGAAAAGGTAAAACACCTCGTTTTAAAAAACAAAGACGTCTTCTAACTGAGCTACCAGGCTTAGGAAAAGCAGGTGCTTTGGAAAGAAGACCTTATCCTCCAGGTCAACACGGTCAACGTCGCCGTAAATATTCTGAATTCGGTTTGCAACTGGAAGAGAAACAAAAGATCCGTATTCACTACGGACTGCGTGAAGAACAATTCCGTCGTATCATCGCGAAGGCTCAAAAGTCTTCCAACACGAACTGGGTTGAGTCTTTGGTTAACTTGTTGGAAAAACGTTTGGACAACGTCGTTTTCCGTCTTGGATTTGCTACAAGTATCCCAGCGGCAAAACAACTCGTGTCTCACGGAAAAGTTTTGTTGAACGGCAAAAAAGTTAATATCCCATCTCAAATCATTAAAGTTGGCGATATTGTGACTTTGAAACCTGAAGCTTACACTAACCAAGTATACATGGCGGCGAAACAAGCTCCACGTCTGCCACTTCCTTCTTTCATGTCTAAAGAAGAAAAAGGTGGCGTTGAGTCGGGTCGTTTGACTGATGAACCAAATATCGAATCTGTTCCATTCACATTCGATCCAGGTTTGGTAATCAGCTACTACTCTCTTCGTGGCTAATTAAAGAGGACGTTATGAAAAACGTAAAATTCCTCGAAGCTGAGGAAATTTCTTTAGATGAAGTGAACGGCGAATTCGTTTCTGTGAAGCTCGCAGGCGAAAAGTTCGTGATCGACGTGGATACTTTGTATGACATGTCTTTTCGCTTCGCTGAAATGTTAGCGAAGATCGAAAGCCGTGAAGAAGAAGCCTCTGAGGACGGGCTTGAAGCCTGTGCAGAGTGCTGCGGAAAACTTCATTAGTTTTTCCGGACATCCGATTTAATAGTGAAAGGCGTTGATGAAAATCAGCGCCTTTTTTTATTGATCATCTGGAGTGAAGGCGCCCATCACAAAGAGGAGCGTTGCACCAATAGTCGCTGTGCCTAAGGCAATCATACCGCCCGCAACGGCCACTTCTTTCGTGAGTCGTTCGTTGTTTTCTTGAATGCGGTTCATAGCGCCTTGAAGATTCGCCTTTCCGACATAATAAACTTCATACGGAACCTGATTTCCTTCAGAGTCGCGAATGCCATATTTGAAAATCGCGCGAGCCATTTCATAGGGCGAATAAAGAGTGGATCTTGGTCCGCCGATATAAAGTTCGCCAGCTCTGCGTAAAGCACTGCAGGCAACTTGCCCACAGCTGATCCCGTGAGTGCCGTCATATTCTTTCAAGATGTCTTTCTTTGCCGGAGGAGCTTTGATGCGAATGACGATTCCGGATTCCATCAAGTCAGTGCCGCCGTTAAATGCAGCTTTACGGCCGATGATATCTCCATCGAGACGGGCATGGTTGGAAACCAAATAAGCGTGACCGAACTCTGCCAAGCCCACGTAAATATCGCTGCTTTCGCCAATAACTTTGTTCGCTTTGAATTCTCTTTTGTCGATGAAGATGCGGCGATAGGTGACTTCCATGTTCTCTTCAAGTTTGGTAGTCTTGATTTCAAACTCTGGAAGGTCAGAGAAAATATTCTCGCAAGCACTGATAGCATGGGCATTCCCGCCGGTAAGCAGGGTGGCTGCCATAGCAATTGATAAGTATTTTCTAAGTGCCTTCATACATTCTCCAATTCGCGGCAACACATGTACACGCGATCGACAGCGAAGCCGCTTCAAATCAAAGAGCTTCGTTGTCGCAGGGATCTAGAATTTCTAAAGAATTAAGAGGCAAGGCTTGCGCCAAGAGCGAGAGGAGTGCTTGTCTCAGATTGAGACAAGCAGATGTTATTTCCTAAGCATGAACGGGCTGAGCTGCTGCGGTCAGTAAGAAACTGAAAAGTATGAACTTCATTCTTAATTTATCGGAAAAAATGTTACAATCGAAGAGGGTGCGAAACTCAATGGTGTCATTGATATCAAAAATACCACTATCAAAAAGCGCGCCTCGTTGAATGGTAAAATCAAACTCGAATTCTGTCAACGCTGTTAAATAATCAGGAGCGGCTTAGATTAAGCCGCCCTCTTGAAGTAATACTCTGCCAGAGATTTCTGGCAGATCAGCGGCCAGGTTTTTAACTAAGAATTCAAAGCGAGCGATGGCCTTTTCTTTTCGCTCTTGGTCCGTGCCTTCCAAGCCATCTGCCAGGTCACGCCATTCGGGAGAGCGGAGCAAGACTTCCTGAAGTGACTTCGTAAATACATCGGCCCAAGTTGGCTGACTGAAGGTGAAGTTCAATGACAAAGAATCTTCTTCTGTCGTCGTTTCATGCCAGTATCCGCGCGGGACGAAGAGAACGCAGCCCGGTTTCATAACGACTTCCATAGCATCTTCATCAAGCATATCAATCAAAGGCGCGTGACATTGGTTTTCCAGGGCCGCTGACATCTCTTCGGAACCTGTCGTGAAACGCTCGGTTGGAAACTCCACAGATTCATTCGGCGCCAGTCTCCAAGTTTTAGTGCCTTTGATTTGAATGATAAAGTTGGCATTCGCATCGAAGTGCAGGCGAGTGCCGCAGCCAGCAGGTGTGGCGTAAGCAATAGAGCGTGCTTTGCACAGATCGTTTTCTTCACCGCCAGTAACCAAGCCCAAATCCATGCGGATGTTCTTAAGAGTATCCGCAATCGTCGCGTCTTGGCTTTGCATAGAATCAAACACCAAAGTCATGTTGTTGCGATAGGCTTTCAAAGCGTCGTTTGGCTCCAAGTGAATCGAGCTGTATTCGTCATCAAAGTCAGGAAGGCAGGCGCGAACTTTACGTTGGCGGGCTTCGATAATCTTTGTCATGTCCTGCATTTGTGGCAGAGAGAAGATGCCTTCAAGTTTCCCTTTTGTTGCAGGAATGAACAATGGTTCCACCGGCCAGTTGGAATTAAAGAATTCTTCAACGGAGATGGGGGCGATAAGTTCTGCAAGACCGATTTTTTTCACTGTGTTCTACCTTTGTTTTTAAATTTTAAAAGCGACGGCGACCTTTGGCTTCTGGAGTTCCATCTGCGGGATCTTCAGGCCATTGGTGTTTGGGATACTTGATGCGCAATTCTTTGCGCACTTCTGGATAGCCGTTTTTCCAGAAGCTTTCTAAGTTGGATGTTACTTGTACGGGACGGAAATTCGGGCCCAATAAATGGAATGTTAGCGGAGATTTTCCAAAGAGAACTTTTGGAGTCTCTTGCATTCCGAAAACTTCCTGAATACGAACTTCCAAGTACGGAGCTTTATCCGCGGGATAGATAACCTTGATATGGCTACCACTTGGAACGGTGATCTTTGCTGGCAACTCTTTATTGAAAGTCTTAATGAAGTCGTGCGGGAAGACGCTTTCAAAAAAGAACACCAGGTCCTTGTCGAATACGGACAGTAACTTCTTTTCACCCATAGAGGCTTGGGTGAAGGCTTCTAACTTAAAGGCCTCAAGATGTGACGGGGAAAGATCAAAGTCCGAATCAATCGTTCCGTTTTGCACATGCCGAAGCCAGAACTCCAGACGCTGCCACCAATTTGCCAAGGCTTCATTGCTTTTCAGAACCAAGTCCCACTTTTCCAATAAGACTTGAGGAAGCTTTTCTTCGACTTCTTGCGGAGAAGCGGGCAGAAGGCTTGGTTCTTCTAACGGCAAGCCAAAGAGAGATTTGTATTCACGAACAAAGAACTGACCTTTTTCTTCAATGAACGTCAGATCGCGGATTTTCTTAATGTCTTCTTTAAAATGAGAAAGAACAAATTCTTTAGTGAAGCCGCAAGCCAGGCTTACGATGGTTTCTGTATCACTGCTGCCTTCAATGCCGTTTAAGGCAACGAAGAACTCGGAGTTTTTTACCAGGGAGTCTTGCTGCAGCTTCACACCACGGCCGCCCACCATCAATGCGCGTTCCGATTGACCGCGACGACGGCACAAGCGATCCGGGAAGGATCTCAATAAAAGTGTGCGCATTTCTGATTCGTCGGATTCCGCTTTGATATTCTTTGCAGGATTCAGTTTCTTCGCCAGGGCTAGAATCTGTTTGGCAGATTGTTCCACGGTTTGCAAGGCCATAAAGGCTGCTTCGCGGGGAGCTTTGCCAGATTTTTGAAACTGCTTTAGCAGATCTAAACGCACCGTCAGATCACATTCGGTTTTGTCTCCAAGGAATGAGCTGACAGATTCACGACGAAGGAAATCGCGTTCTTGTAAGATGGCTGCTAAGTCAGAACCCAACTCTTGAGAGTTTCGATCCGCTGCCACTAACATTAACTTTGCCAAACGCACGGGCAATGGGAAGTGCAACATCTTGCGACCCAGCTCTGTGATTTTATTTTGTGCATCCAAAGCTTCAGCCAATACCAAGTACTGACGTGCTTTTTCGATGGCTACCGATGATGGCTTTTCAAACCACGAGAACTTTTGGAAATCACTCACACCTTGAGCCGCCAAAAACAGCAAGCTTTCAGTCAAATCAACGCGCTGGATTTCTGCGACTTCGCTTTTAGAAAATGAATTCTCATCCATCTTATTCCAAAGCTTATATGCAAAGCCTGGGTATTGACGTGCGGCTCGGCCCGCTCGTTGGATGGCGCTGGAAAGGCTGATACGACCCAATTCCAAGCGCGAAAAACCAGTGCGGTAGTCTTGCTTCATATTTTTTGCAAGACCCGTATCGATCACGGTATTCACGCCATCAATTGTCACGGAGCTTTCAGCGATGTTCGTTGAAAGAATCACTCGTTGCCGAGGACCTCTCTGTAAAGCTCGGCGCTGGTCTTCTAACTTTAATGAACCATGCAACGGCACAATATCAATGCCACGAGAATCAGCCCAAGTGCTCAAATTGTCTTTGGCGCGATCAATTTCTCCCACACCGGGCAAGAACACCAGAATATCTTTATCCGTTTTACCTGCAGCTTCACGCACAACCTGGAAAAGGCTGTCGTAAAAACTTGGAAAGGTTTGCAAGACTTGGGAGCCTTTTTGATAAACCACTTCAAGGGGAAATAATTTGCCAGGCACACTGACAATGGGTGAGTTTCCGAGATAGCTTGCGATCTTTTCTGCTTCCAGAGTCGCTGACATGACTAAAAGTTTGATGTCACGACCCAGTTCTTGCAATTCACGCAAAAGACCCAAGGCTAAATCCACGTGCAAAGAGCGCTCATGGAACTCATCCAGAATAACCATATCAACGTCTTGCAATTCCGGATCGTCCAACATTTGCCGCGCCAGCAAGGCCTCAGTCATAAAGATCAAACGAGTTTTCGCGGACGTCTTATTGGCAAAACGAACTTGGTAACCAACTTCTTCACCAACATTCCAACCGCACTCTTCGGCGATACGATGAGCCGCCGCAATAGCAGCCATACGACGTGGTTCAAGAACAATAATCTTTTTAGAAGTTACCTTTAAAAGAGCAGGAGGCAAGCGTGTCGTTTTACCCGCACCAGGCGCCGCCGTCAGAACCAGATTCTGCTCCGTTCGCATGATCTCTTGAATATCAGGAATAAATTCATCAACGGGAAGTGAAAGGTACGCCGTACCTTTTGGGGGTGCGTCGCGTTGATTCATGCTGGATAGATCAAAAGCATGAACTCTGCTTTTTCCATCGGTACTTTTTTAGCAATTTGATCGATCGTACCTTCCAAGGACAATTCATCTTCTTGGGAGAGGTTCAAAGTCAAAAGCA
>JAGIAF010000144.1 GCA_017745015.1 Bdellovibrio sp.
GTACTGGCGACCTGGCGATTGAATTCAAACAAACTGTGGGCGGCAAAGGTGCCGTAACTGGCACGGACTTCTGCGCTGAGATGTTGATCCCAGCACCAGGCAAAGCCAAAGAGCGCGGTTTAGACATCACTTTTGAACAAGCCGATGTGACGCAACTTCAATACGCTGACAACTCCTTCGATATCTCTAGCATCTCTTTTGGTATCCGCAATGTCGGTGATCCGGTAAAAGGCTTGAGCGAAATGGCTCGCGTAACAAAACCAGGCGGCAAAGTGATGGTTTTGGAGTTCGGCCAAGTGAACATCCCTGTGTTCGGTGCGCTTTATAACTTCTATTCTCAAAATATCTTACCGAAAATCGGTGGCTTGGTAACGGGCCAAAAAGATGCTTACGAATATTTGCAAAAATCTTCAGCGGCCTTCCCATGTCGCGAAGGTTTCGTAGATTTGATGAAACAAACAAATCAATTCTCTCACTGCGAGTACATCGCTCTGACTGGCGGGATTGCTTACATTTACAAAGGCACTGTTAAGTAAGCTGTGAAGTAAGCTCGGACATCCATCAGATTCCACCAAAAAGGCGTCTCATTTAGACGCCTTTTTTATTTTCCGATTTGACCCTTCGCAGAGTTTTATCCGATCCTTAGTCTGATGGAGGATTTATGAAACGAATGACGATCGCCCTGACACTTCTTATTTGCTCTATGGCTTTTGCCAATGAAGAAGCACCCCCTTCTAGTGAGGTTCCTGCTGTAACCTCAACCTCTTCCACGAAAGTTATTAGCACGACAACAACCGTGACTTCGGGAGTTCCAGTAAAACCAAAGAGGGCCGCGAAAGTTAAAAAAACTCAAACTACAAATGGCTATGAATTTAAATTCGAAGTTCTGCTTGATGGTAAGCCCGCTTCTCAGCCCCTCGTGCATGTGAAAGCGGGTCAGCCTGCGAGCTTTGAAATCGACCAGCCTAATGGCGATAAAACGGCTATTGAGCTCACTGCAAAAGATGACACGATGGACGGCAAGCCTGGCATCTTGATTGATTTGATTATGGCAAATGTCAGCAAAAACGGATCGAAGTTGGTTTTTGCGACTCCGAAGTTAATGGTTTTCGACGATAGCGAGGAAGCAGAGATCTCGATCAGCGCTCAAAGACCCGGACAAGCCGATATCAAAATTAAAGTCATAGCGGCTCGAAAATCTCTCTAGTTTTCGCAGCCATCGCGATATCATATGGGCTTGATCCCTGAAAATATAAAAGGCTGAGAGAACATCTCAGCCTTTTATATTTTACGCGTGTGCGCAACCAACAGTGTGTCCGTACCTAAACAGTCAGAGGAACGATCCAGCCGAAGTCGTCTTTCAATGCGCCTTTTTGGATGGATGTGATCTCTTTGTAAAGTTCTGTGCTCAAAGGACCATTTTCGCAATTATTGATCGTCCAGTCTTTTTCGTTGTAGTGAATCACGCCGATCGGAGAGATCACTGCCGCAGTTCCTGTACCGAAGGCTTCTTTAAGTTCGCCTTTGTCCAAGCGCTCGATCACTTCTGTGATCGTGATACGTCTTTCAACGATTGGGAGATTTTTCTTTTTCAAAACTTGGATGATGGCATCGCGCGTACCACCAGAAAGAATGCTGCCGTTCAACTCTGGAGTTACGATTTCATTGTTGAATACGAAGAACGCATTCATTGTGCCGACTTCTTCGATACCCAAGTGCTCAACGTCCAACCACAAAACCTGCGCGTAGCCTTTTTTCTTAGCTTCAAGTGCAGCCTTCAAGCTGGCAGCGTAGTTCGCACCGGCTTTAACCGCACCCAAGCCACCTGGAGCTGCACGAAGGTATTTTTCTTCTGTCCAGATTTTAACAGGTTTCGTACCTTCAGCGTAATAAGCACCTACTGGAGAAAGCAAGATCATGAATGTTGTTTCACGAGAAGGACGAACACCAAGGAACGCCTCTGTACCGATCAATGTTGGACGGATGTACAAAGAAGTATTTGGCTCGTGGGGAATCCAGCGCTCATCAGCAGCAACCAACTCATGCAAACCTTGCATGAAAAGTTCCATCGGCGGAGCTTCAAGACAGATGCGTTCAGCACCTTCAACCAAACGATTGTAATTGAATTCGGGGCGGAAGAAGACCACTTTACCGTCAGCTTGACGGAAGGCCTTCATGCCTTCGAACAAAGCTTGGCCATAGTGAAGAACAGATGCACCTGGATCGATCTCCAAGGGGCCGTACGGCAAGATCTGAGCGTCATACCAACCCTTACCCTCAGCATATTTCGCTACAAACATGTGATCAGTAAAATACTGACCGAAACCAAGTTTATCAGATGGAGGAAGGGCCTTCGGAGTCGTGACGAGTGTCTTAGAAATATTTGTCATGGAATTGGAGTACCTAATTTGAGTGCTCCCGTCAAACCACCCTGCTTCTTATCAGCTATAATGGCAGATTTTTCTCATTGAAATCCAGTTGAGATGCGAGCATCTCAACGAAATAAGGCGCGGGACCAACTAAGGGAGCCATACCACCTAATAATTCAAGCTGACGCCAGCCAAAACTCACATCTGGTGGAGGTGACTGCTGAGGGCTTGTTTGTGGTTCCGGAGGTTTTGGAGGAGGAATAGCAGGCTGCTGCGGTCTTGTGGGGCAGCCACACAAGGAACTGAAGGTAAAAATGAGAAGAAGAGAATATCGCCAGTTCATAGCTCTATTCTCTTCCTCTTAAATTTCGAAACCTACGTGTTTTCTTACACTGGGCCGGACACTAGTCGCGGCTAATAGTGCCAAGGGAATTTCGAGAAATCGCGTGGGCGCTTTTCTACGAAAGATCCACGGCCTTCCACCGCTTCTTCAGTGCCATATGCGAGTCTTGTCGCCTCTCCGGCAAACAATTGTTGGCCAACTAATCCGTCATCAATCATATTGAATCCGAATTTGAGCATTCTCATAGCTGTTGGACTCTTAGAATTCATTTCCTTAGCCCACTCAAGCGCAACCTTCTCAAGATCTTTATGAGGGATTACCGCGTTTACCATGCCCATTTCAAAAGCTTCTTGCGCAGAATAGTTGCGACCCAAGAAGAAGATTTCGCGAGCACGTTTTTGACCAACCATGCGAGCAAGGTATGCCGAACCGTAACCGCTATCGAAGCTTGCTACGTCTGGATCTGTTTGCTTAAACACCGCGTGCTCTTTACTTGCCAACGTCAAATCGCAGACAACGTGCAATGAGTGACCGCCACCTACTGCCCAACCTGGCACAACTGCCACAACGATTTTAGGCATGAAGCGAATCAAACGCTGAACTTCCAAGATGTGAAGGCGCCCCAAGCGCGCAAGGTCTGCTTTACCAGCCGCTTCTTTGTCTTCGTATTTATAGCCGTCTTTACCGCGGATACGTTGGTCACCACCAGAGCAGAACGCCCAACCGGCGTCTTTTGGTGAAGGACCATTACCTGTGATCAAAACGACGCCGACGTCAGGAGATGTGCGGGCATCTTCAAGAGCGATGTAAAGTTCATCTACCGTTTGCGGGCGGAAAGCATTGCGCACTTCAGGTCTGTTGAAGGCGATACGAACCGTGCCTTGATCTTTAGCGCGGTGATAAGTGATATCTTTAAAATTAAAGCCAGGAACTTCCGTCCACCACTCAGGATTGAAAATCTCAGAAACCATAATTACTCCCTAATTCGAATTAAACGCGATCCGTTTTAGCCCACAGGTAGTGGTCTGCCAATACCAGCCATGTCATGGATTCCAAGACTGGAATGGCTCTGGTGACGATACAAGGGTCATGACGGCCCTTCTTTGCGACATCCAAAATGGAGCTCGTCGGTTTAAAGGAAATACGTAATAAAATATCTTCGCCCGTAGACATACCACCGCGGATACCACCGTAAGGCGCTTGGTTGCCACCATGGAATTCAGTGCCTTGGACGCCCGCGGACTCAAAGCCCAAGCCCAATTCAAAACCGTTCGTCGCGCCCACACTTAAGAAAGCTTGAGCCAAATCGGCTTTCAATTTGTGGAAGACAGGTTGGCCCAACGACGCTGGAGGATTTTGGACCAAAATCTCTGACACACCACCGTAGGATTCCCCGCTGTCTTGAGCTTTTTTAAGAAGTTCGGCCACTTCCTGATCGCGTTTAGATGGAAACCGCGCTTGGTAAGAATCAATCTCAAGCTTAGCCACATGTGAACGCTCTTCATCGGTCAAAGTCATCGGACCAATTTGTGAAGCGTAACCGATCACTTTGGTTTTAGTACTGACCTCCGCCAATAACATTTGCGCCACCGATCCCGCCATTACGCGAGAAACAGTTTCACGTCCTGATGATCTGCCGCCCCCACGATGGTCACTGTGACCGAATTTATTTTTCCACATATCGTCGGCATGGCCAGCACGTGGTGAGTTTTGAATTTTCGCATAGTCTTGAGAACGAGCATCTTGATTGCGAACGATCATCGCGATGGGAGTCCCCAAAGTTTTACCTTCGAATACGCCGCTCAGAACTTCCGGCACATCTGTTTCTTGGCGACCGGATACGATTTGGCCAGAGCCATGGTGACCAGGACGACGGCGCTCAAGTTCTTTTTTAAGCAGCTCTTCATCAAAATGAACACCAGCAGGACATCCATCGATCAAAACACCCAAGGCCGTACCATGGCTTTCACCAAAAGAGGTCACGACAAATCGAGATCCGAATGAATTTGCTCCGCTCATATTGATTTCTCCTCGCACTGATTCCAGAAAGCTCGTTGTTGTTGAGCTTGTCCGATAAACATCGATAGTCCCGATTGGTAATTGGTCGCACGCAATTGTGCGTATTCGCGCCCCATAGAATCTTCTTTGTAATTTAAATCTAAAATCATTGCCGGATTCCACTCTGCTGGTGGCATCACAGTTTCAGGAGCTCTGGGAGCTGCCCAGATTAAAACTTTCGGCATCAAGCCTTTTGCGCTCTCAGATCCTGGACGAGGCTCACCGGTGCGTGAAGAGAAGTAGCTTGCATGAGGCAATGCTTTTTCAATCATTGGAAGCACCCCACCGCCGCCCCATACGAAAATTTCTTTTTGTAAAGGAGCAAGCATGCCAATGCCCTCGATCAGCTCCCGGAATCCATCATCATCTGTCGAAGTTCCATTCCACTGACCTTTTAATCTATCAAAGTACAAAGTGTTCACAGCTTTGAGTTCGGGATGACGACACCATTTCGCAGCGTTCTCTTTATGAGGCGCTGTCACAGCGGCATAGCGAAGACCGAACTTTTCCAGAATGGGCATTGCTTCATTCCACTCTTCGCGAGTAATTTGAACAAAGAATACTGGCAAATTGCGTTTCTTGAAATAATCCGAATGCTCAATCGGCGTAAAACTGTGCGCCACGGGGTCACCGAGGACCGCCGCAAAACCTTCGGGCTTATCTGGCGTCATCATCCATTGAAAAAGTGTCGGCTGATCACTGGCGCTCCCTTCACCGTCACGCCAGAAGTTGATCAATTGCTGATCTTTTTGCAGCAGACGATACCAGCCCCAACGACCGTTCAAAGAACGCGGCAAGAAACTGCGATTCGCAGAATCTTCCGTTTGCCATTGGTGGTATTTCATCAGGTCTTTAAAGCCCGAGATCATGGGAGCATACTTCAAATGCGCCACCTGATCTTTCAGCGCTGCAAGATCCGAAAAGTGCAATTCCTCATGAGCGGAAAGAATCAATTTCTCTTTCGGCACATGCTGCAACAACTGCGTCGGTGGGCCCAGCTCTAGGGCCCAATCCACCCAAGCTGCTTTTTCCAAAATCTTTTTGGCACTTTCTGTTCCCCACCAAGCCGCATGATCTTTCACATGACGGAACGAGAACAAAAACTGTTCGTGAGGCATTTCGTTCAGAACTTGCAGAATGAATTCTTCAGATAAGAAATCATCACGCAACTCAAAGAGCTCGATCTCACGACCTTGATAGCGCTCTTTAAACAATTCCCAACGACGTGCCTTTTGCATCAACGATGGCATCAGCGTCACCGCCCCGCCTACATTTTGCAATTTATGAGTCAAAAGAGATTTCTCAACACTCAACACTTGGTGATGATGTTCAAAAATTCCTTCAGGCATTAGATAGATCTCATCTGCGGCATCACGATAACGAGGCTCACGTTGCTGAGCGCGATCTTGGAACTCTTGAATCGGAGAAAGCTCCGGATTCAGACGTGGACGGTTCAAGAAAATACGACCATCAAGATCTGTTTGGCGACGCACCCAAAGGGTACGGACCGTTTCAGGAATCACCGCCACATCAAAACCAGCGCCCACCACCAGGAACATTTCCTTGTGTGGCTTTTGCAAAGTTTCAAGGAACATCTGACGTTCTAATTCGCGGAAATAAGACTCACCGTGATCAAAAAATAAATCGCGAATAGATTTTCCGATTTTCTCTTCGATGGCTTCATCAAGATCAATGAATTCGGCTTCTGATTCGGGAATCGAGAGTCTTAAGCGTTTGACCAGTTCTGTTTTACCAGTGCCGCGGTGACCGATGATGATTGTGATCATGGTTGAATTCCTATCATCTTCCAAAACTCGGGAAAGCTTTTGTTAATAGCTTCAGGATGCTCAATCTTAATTTGATGACCTTTAAGGTTCATCAATGTCGCAGCCATCACCATGCGATGATCCTGATCTGGATTAAAGATAATATTCTTCTTTAAGGTTTGGCGAGGATCCCCATGAATGACCATGCCGTCTGGCAAAACCTCATGACGAACACCCAATAGATTAAATAAGTCCGCGACCTTAGCGATACGATTTGATTCTTTCGCAACTAAGTGAGGCGCACCATGCAGTTTCGAAGTGCCGTCTGCCCAACTACAAACCACCGCCAACACCGGAAAAAGATCAGGGCACTGGAACAAATTCCAATCCACTGCTTTCATCTGCGGATTCTTTTTAACTTCCAGCACGCGGCCTTGAAGTTTTGTTTCGATACGCATTTTTTTAAAGATATCGACAAAGGCTTTATCTGGCTGCTCAGTATGTTCCGGGAAGTTTTCGATGATCGACGTACCGGCCAAAGCGCCTGCAGCTGCCATCGTGAACATGGAACTCATGTCCGCTTCTATTTCATAAGAAAGCTTTTCAAGTCGCTGCTCCATCGGAACTAAAAAGCCCGTTGGAGTTGTGCGAATTCTAAGTCCCAAGTATTTCAACATCTCCATTGTGAGAGTGAAATAGGACTCCGACACTTTTGCGCCAACCAATTCAAAAGCAAGATCAAAATTCAAAAGCCAAGAATTCAAAATTAAAGCAGAAGCGTATTGAGAAGACTCTGTGGTGTCGACTTTTATAGGGCCCGTCGGTTTTTTCCAACCATCGCTGACGATATGCAGTTCGTTCTTCTTAATCTGAGCTTGCACGCCCAATTGACGTAAAAGATCTAGCAGACCTTTTTGGGGGCGCGCCATCAAGCGAGGTGTACCAATCAAAGTGTGCACTCCACGCTGACGAGACGCACGCAGCGCCATAAAGCGAAAGGTCGTTCCGCCCTCACCGCAATCAATGCGACTTCGCTCACGCAAAAGCTTCAGGCCATCACGCATAAAACGCACGTCATCACATCCAGCAAAGCCATGCAGATCCAACACAGGAAAATAACTTTGCACAATCAAGGCACGGTTAAATACAGATTTGGATCCAGGAATGCTTCCCTGGAAGTGAAAATCAGCCATAAAGTTCCTCTTCACGCTGACGACACAGCTCAATCAAAACTTCATCTACGTTCACTTCTTGAATCACACATTGGCCCGCCTTCTTAACAAAGACAAAGCGCAGGGATTCAGATTTAGTTTTCTTTTTATCGCTCAAAAGCAGGCGACGATATTCTTTAAGATCAGAACTGCGAACCGAAATCAAATCGTCACGAAGCGGAGACAGTACATAGCCCATGATTGGACACTGCCACAATTTTTCTGCATCTTGAGGCTTCATGATCTTCTTTTGCACGCTCCAGCGAAGTGCAAAGTCCAAACCATAGTTAATTGCAATGCCATGGGGAAGTTCATAGTAGCTTTCAAAAACATGCCCCATAGTGTGGCCCAAGTTCAAGACGTGGCGTAGACCGCTTTTCTCTTCGGGGTCTTTCGCGACAACTTTGTACTTCGCTTTTACAGCAGCCTCGAGATGTTTCCACAGAAGAGCGGCCGAAACATTGCGTTCTTTCGCCAAAGAGGACCACAAGGTGCCGCCTTCGATAAGAGCGATCTTCACCAACTCCCCAAAAGCTTCAAAAGTGCGCGCCTCAGGTTGCGCCATCAAAACCGAGCGAACCAAAACAATTTGGCTAGCCGGATAGAAAGTACCAATTTGATTTTTCGCCCCGCCCACGTTCAATGCTGTCTTCCCGCCATGAGCCGAGTCAATCGCTGCCAACCAAGTACTTGGGATATGCACCAAGCGCACACCCCGCTTTAAGATGCTGGCAACGAATCCACCAAAATCCCCGACACTGCCACCACCGGCAACAACAATCGTCAACTTACGAGCAGACGCGTTTTCACAGATTTTCGTGATGGCTTTGATG
>JAGIAF010000145.1 GCA_017745015.1 Bdellovibrio sp.
CTCTGGATGCAAGCCCCCGCTATTTCACTAAGGGTGATAACTGGAATCTCATTCACACCTTCGATGTCCCCCTGGTCTATGCCCCAGATACCGTCGAAAATAAAAGCCATTTTGGCTTGGGCAATATGGGTTATCGCATGTACGTAAGCCCTGCCAGTAAAGGCGATTGGGCCTGGGGCCTGGGCCCTGCGATTCGCGCCTCCACGGGTTCTTCTGAAATCTTTGAAGACAACACCACCGCTGTGGGAGTCGCCATGTCGGTGGTCTATCAACCGATGATCTTCTCCATGGGGGGAGAACTTGTGCAGCTCTGGTCAAACACGGTGAATGAAACCCTTGTTCACCCTATTGTGGATGCTCATATCGGAGAAAAAACCACTCTGGGATTTTTGGATACCATCACCGTGGATTGGCGTGCCGAAGAAGGACAACGCTTTACGATTCCTATGGGGATCGAGATCCGACAACTTTTTCGTAGCGAACTGAATACTCCCCTCTCTGTAAGTTTTGGAGTCTTTGGCGACGTCACACGCCCAGATCACGCATCGGATTGGCATTGGACATTACGCTTGGACTTCGTGACTTCAAAATAGCCCTCTGAAGTCCGCCTGTTTTGAGCTCAGACTGTGATCTGCCAGTTCCCTTCGTTTTCTAACTAGTTTACATCGTTAACTCGGGGGACTTAGTAATTATTACCGAGCTTTCACGCACTGTTACGGGGGAATCTGAACTATGCTAGGAACCCATCATGAGAAACTTTTCGGAGTCCATACAAATCCTGATCTCTCTAGTAACGGAAGATGCCCACATCGAATCCGCATGGTTGACCGCTTTGTCCTATATGGAGCATTTGGCAGCCGAACAAATTCTTAGCAACGTTTCCGCATCTACTCCGGCAGAATTCATTGAGGAAATTAAAACCCATGCCGAAGATGAATATCGCCATCGCGATGTGATCATCAAACTGCGTCCTCATCCAGAACCGCTGAACGCAGCTTACTCGGATTTGCGTCAACGCTTCTGCGATATCATTGAAACTTTCATCATGGGTTACTTTGGCAATCCGGTTTTGGTAACTGCCAACAGTCGCTTTGCAGCATACGTTCATGGTGCCATCACGATCGAACAGTTCCCGTTTCAAATTTATTCTTACTATGTCCAAGGCACAAAAATCCCTGAAGTCCGCGAGGCGATGCAATTGGTTTTGGACGACGAGATCGGTCACATCCAATTGGGTAAAAAATTTCGCAACAGTCTTCCTGAAGAAGACCGCATTTCTTTGCAACAGCTTCAAGCTATTGAAAAAGAAATGTGCCTGGTGATGGTGACTCGCATGGCAGACTTGGTTCGCGATTTCCAAAATCCAAAACGTAGTTTAGGCAATTCAACGAAAGCCTCTGCCCAACTCGCTTGGCTCTTGGGGGAGCGCCCTGCTGCGACTTTGGCTTGGGTGCAAGCTCTGGGATTTAGTGAGTCTTCAGCCGCAAAACATATGCAGGCTGAGTTCACGTCTCGCGGTTTGCCATTGCCTCCGCAAATGCCAGAACATGTGGAAGATGAAATGCGCCACGCAAAACTTTTGCATCGTGCGGTTTTGTTGGACCGTCGTCGTTGGTTGATGGTGGAAGGCTATAAAGACTTCGAACGTCGCGTGAACAAGCAATTGGAGCGCTACTTGTTCCTGTACTTCAGCACTCTGGTCAGAAAGCTGAAAGATCCCGACATGCTGTACTTGTATGGCGCGTGGGGTTTAGAGATGCGCGTGTTCAAACACTATAGCGATATCGTGAAGTGGACCGACAACGTCGCTGTGGCTTATACCATTAACAGCATCTTAGAAGACGAAGCGGAACATACGAAGATGGTGAACACCTCTTTGAATGAAACCGGTTTATTGGATCCAGAACTGCTGAAGTTTGTTCGTCAAACAGAAGAAGAGATCTTCGAGAAGATCTCCAAAAACATGATCTCCTTAATGATGGAATTTGATCAGGTTGCAGCCTTTGCTCCTCCTTATCAAAGAGGCTTTATGCCTATTCCTTATATCGCTCCAGTCCCAACAGAAACTGCAGTGATAGCGGAGACTCTGTAATGGCTACAGCTTTTATTTTTCCGGGTCTTAATGCTCTTTTGCGCAAAACGGATCGCCATCGTTTTTCCCACTTGCCTGAAGTCCAAGAGTACTTTGCAAAAGCAGAGCACATCATCCATTCTCGCTTTGGTCATAAAATTGATTTTAAAGAATTCTTGGAGCTTTCGGCTGAAGAAATCTATTCGATCAAAAACATCAGCCTGGCAGCCGTTGCCATCTGCTGCATTCAATCCGGCGTTGCCAAGCGTTTGAGTGCTCAGCGTGGCGCTCCGGCGTGGGTGATGGGTTGCTCTTTAGGTGACTTGGCCCGTGCAGTTTATGCTGGCGCCTATACTTTCGAAGATGCCATCTATAATCACATTCACTTTACACAAAGTATCGATGGCATTGATCAGATTGGTAAAAACATCGGCGTCCTGGCTCCTCGTGGCACACCTTTTACAGAGGAAGACTTCCAGTGGTTTGAAGAAGTGGCAGTCGATGTCTCTTGCCTTACTCCCCGCTTCTTAAACGTAGGTGGCCGTTATGACGATCTTAAAAAGGTCGAAGCCCGCGCCGAGGAAAAAGGCTGGAACGTGATGAACATCTTAGATTACCCAGCTCACTCTCGCTATATCTTGCCATACGTACGCGCCGTCGAGAGTGATTTTTCTCACGTAAAGACGTTCCGTCCACAAGTGCCTATTTTTTCTAGTTTGAGTGCTCAAGTCTTAGAAGATCCGCAAGTGATCAAGGAAGAGTTCCTTTTAAGTATCACTCGCACGATTCATTGGTCACAAGCGGTTCAACGCCTGGTGAAAGAGCACGGCATTACCGAGTTTATCAACATCGGTCCCTGCCGCAGTCTTTCAGGCCTTATGCGAGATATTCCCGTGGAAGTTAAGACCACGGAAGCCTACGAACTCTTGGTTTGATTTTTTGATATTCAGATTAAAAAAATTCACCGTCGCCAGGGTGCGGCGCACAACATCCGAAGGACGGTGAAGCGTCTCGTTTTAAGACATTTAACAACCTCCTTAGCCTCGCCTGAAAAATGAACAGACGAGGCAAAAAGTCTAAGAGGAGTCATAGAGATGTTTGATACTTTAATGTATGCTAAGAGATTAGAGGCTGCGGGAATGACCCGAGAGCAAGCTGAAGCCCAAATTCATGTCATTGCGGAGATGGTTGTGGACGGTGTAGCAACAAAACAAGATATTGCCTTACACAAGGCCGAAATGGCTAAAGAATTCGTCGAAGTTCGAGCTGAGATGGCTAAAGGGTTTGCTGACGTTCGAGCGGAAATGGCGAGAGAATTCGTTGACGTTCGAACTGAGATGGCGAGCGAATTTGCCGAAGTTCGAGCTGATATCGTTGTACTTCGTTCAGAAATGCACAAAGAAAACACCAGAAACCTCAAGATAATGGGTGCCATGATGGCCGCAAGCACGACATTTACCATTGGCGTGTTGGGCCTCCTTCTAAAATAAAACTACCGAGCGGCGCATAAAGCCAAGTATTGCGTTTCATCGAGCTTCACTGATAGTCTGTGGATCTCTAAATATAGAGGATTTCCTATGTGCGGCTGTAGTTCAGCTGGATAGAGCACCTGGCTTCGAACCAGGGGGTCGGGAGTTCGAATCTCTCCAGCCGCACCATTCAACGAAAGGGCGCTTTTTTCGACGAAGGGCCCCGGCTCCTGTCAGTTTCCTGACAGTTCTAAATATTTTTCCCATTAGTTTCCGTTGAGATTCCGTAATGAAATAAACGGAGAGGTTTTGTGATAAAACTCTTCAATATATTTCAATTTAGGAGAGTCTCATGAGAGTTTTTATTTCGTTGTTTATCATGATCTGTGCCCTTCAAGCACAAGCCATATATGATTATGGGGTTGAGATGATCAAACCCAATGGCTGTGAGTTCAGATGGAGCTTCCATGAAAAAGGCACTCCAGACCCTAAGGGGGTCGCTTGGACAGGCAACTGCGTTGCAAATAAAGCAAACGGCTATGGCTTAATATATGAGTTAACCTCCTCCACTTCTTATTTTGTGCGCTTTTCTTCAGGGAATATGTATCCGACGGTTTTGGAAATTAAAGATGGAGTCGCCAAACCTGTTTTTCTTTACGCTGACTATCAAGGCGTGACTCCCCAATATGACGCCTGCAACAAGTACAAAGCTGAATGCGATCAGCTTTTACAGATGTATAAGGAAATGAAACACTCGCTTCCTAAAAATCCAAACGCGGGTAAATCTGACAGTAGCTCCAGCAAAAAAACGGGTTCGTCATCATCGTCTAGTGGTGGCAAATTGGGAAGCCTTGGCCCTATCACTCCTCCTCCGGCTGCTTTCTTAAATAGTGTGCAAGGCGAACGCGTAGCGTGTACGGAAGCTGCCCTGGGTGCGATCGGTAATAAATTGATGGCGAAGTACTATAGTGAACTTCACGCTAATAGCATGTGTACGGCGTCTCGCGCGGGAGCAAAGGCGCACTATGAGGCGATCATTACGATTGAACAGAGTTGCCCTCCGAACATGATTCCTCAAGTGGCAGATATGCAGCCGCTGCGCAATGAATTGAAAAGTGCTTTAGATATTGCTGCCTATTCTTGTGCACAGTAAAAATCTTCAGCGATTGAAGAGAGTCTTAGCGGATGACCAGCTGATTCTTCAGCTGATTGTCTCCGCCATCTGTCATAGGGAAATGTTGCTTTAAGTGATGACCGCAGGCTTCGATGGCTTCTGTAAACCCGAACGCCCAGTTGCTTTTATTTAATTGCTCACCAAGCTTCGCCAGAATTTCATTCCATGTTTCTGGCGGTAGTTTGTTGTTGATACCATGATCAGCCAAGATCACAGCTTTTCTTTCCATCACAGAGATGAATATCAAAATGCCCGTGTTGGCTTTGGTGCGATTGATTTTATTTAAAAAGAATTCCAAGTGCGCACGCTGATGAACTTGATCGAGTTCATCACGCTCCGGCACCATGACTTTTTGGATCCATGGAAATTTCGCAAGTGCAAATGAGACGTAATAGATGGCAACCACTAAGAACGGCCATACATAAACCCAAGGGGTAACCCAAAGAATATCTGAGAATGGCAGTTCGGCAATAACTAACACCAATAAAATTAAAAGAGTCAGGGTCAATGGAACATGACCTACTGTCGAGGAACGTTTCACGATCACGGGAACAATTTCACCGTCTGTGTGTTCTTCGGCTTTGTGAATAGCTTCAGAAATTTGTTCGATCTCTTTGTCTGTCAGATATCTATGAATCCAAGCCATATTTACTACTCCAGTTCCGCGCCACCGGCGCTCCACACTGTGCGCAACGCTACCATGATCCTGAAGAGCCGCCGCCACTGAAGCCACCGCCACCACCAGACCAGCCGCCTCCGCCGCCACCAAATCCTCCTCCGCCACCAAACGTGCCACCGCCAAAACCACCGCCTCCGCGATAGTAACGACCACGGCCGCCACCGAAGCGTCCAAGGATTGAGATGATAATCAGAAGAATAATGATCACTCCGATCGGAATACCACCGCCTTTGTCATCGGAAGTTTCCGCCGTGCTCAAACCTTTTTCATCAGCAAACTCTTTGTCTGCTAACTGCATGATTTGCGCGACACCCGCATAAATTCCATCCGCGTACTTTCTTTGCTTGAAGTACGGAGTGACAACGTCAGCGATAATACGTTTTGCATAAATATCCGGAATGGCTCCTTCAAGCCCCTGCCCCACTTCGATGCGCATGCGACGATCTTGCATCGCGATCAGGAACAACACGCCATTGTCTTTTTTAGCGTCACCCAGTTTCCACTTATCAGTGATACGAATGGAAACTTGTTCGATCGGCTCCTCTTGAAGAGAATCGATGATCAAAACTTGGATTTGCGCTTTGCCGCGCCGATTGAAATCAAAAAGAAGTTGGGAAAGATCTTGGCGCATGGAACGAGGAAGGACACCAACCTCGTCCATCACCGGCCCTTCAAGAGCCGGCACTTTAAATTCAGCTTGAGCTAAAAGCCCCCAGCAGAATGTTAGCGAAAGAAGGAGCAATGAAATGGCACGCATTAGAATTTAACTTCTGGTGCTTTCTCTGCTGCCGCTTTTTCCTCAGGAGCAAGATCCCATTGAGGCATTTTTTCGAAATGGTACATCACAGAGTTAGTCCAGCTTGTCGGCGGAACTGTCACAAGGTTGTTAAATTCCTTGATCGATTCAATATAGCGTTGACGAGCGATTGTGATGCGGTTTTCAGTCCCTTCAAGTTGGGCTTGAAGATCTCTGAAGTTTTGGTCCGCTTTCAAATCAGGATATTTTTCTGTCACAACCATCAAACGACCCAATGCCTGCGACAAACCGCTTTGAGCTTTTTGGTACTCTGCCAATTGTTGCGGAGTAACTTTAGAAGGATCGATATTCATCGCTGTTGCTTTTGCACGAGCTTCTGTAACTTGCGTCAGAGTTTCTTGTTCATGTTTCGCGTAACCCTTAACTACGTTGACCAAGTTTGGAATCAAATCAGCCCGACGTTTGTATTGGTTTGAGACTTCTGCAAGAGCTGCTTCTGTTGAGTTTTTAGACTGAGGAATGGATTGGAAGCCACAACCTGCCATAAAAGGAAGAATAAGAGCCGCCAAAATAACTTTAGACATGAGTTTCATACGGAAAACCTCCAGCTGTATTTCTATCGAATCTCTCAGTGACGCTCAATGAAAACCGGTCTATATTAGTCGAATGACACGCACAATTAAGCTTCGATACACCGAGACAGCAGGGTGCATCTTTGTTGACAAGATTGCAGGCCTGAACACCCATACTCCCGAGTATGGACAGCGCGGTTGCGTGGAAGTTTACGAAGAAGAACTAAATCGCAAACTCTATGTGGCGCATCGCTTGGATAAAGCGACTTCCGGTGCGATCTGTTTTGCGACGAGTTCTGAAATTGCAGCGGACCTTTCTCGTTTGTTCGAACAACATTTGGTAAAAAAGCGTTATCTTTTTTTAACGGATCGCCCCGCTGGCGCGCTGGAGTTCACGTATCAATCTCACATCGAAAAAGAAAAAAACGCTTTCGTCAGTCGTAAAGATAAGGACTCCAATTCAAAAACAACTTTCAAGTGGCTCAAAGCTTTGGGGCGCTTTCAGTTGTGGGAAGCCATTCCTCACTCTGGCAAACCTCACCAAATTCGTCTGCATGCTGAAGCCAATGGCATTCCGATTTTGGGCGATAACGAACATGGCGGCAGTCACTATTACCGTCTGTGCCTCCATTCACACTCGTTAGAATTTGAATTGCGTGGACAGAACGTACACTTTGAAACAGATCTTCCTGCCTGGGCTCGTGATGGCGAATTGAATGAGCACGAAGAAGATTTGATTTTGGCTGAAGCCTTCCAACGTCGCGAAAGATTGTTCAAAGCTTCTGAAATTAAAGACGAATCTTTGCGTATGAGCCACCGCGAACTCGACACTTACCGTATCGATCAGTATGGCGAATATCTTTGGGTGTATTGGTACAAAGAATCCGATCCCACCGTTCCAGATCTTTTGCGCTTTGAAAAGCTCGCAAAAAAAGCTGGCAAAAAACTTTTGGTTCGCAAAATGCTTAATCGCGGTGAAGATCCCAACGCTGAGATTCTTTGGAATATCGGCAACACCGCTTCCCGTTGGACGGCCAAGGAAAATGGCGTGAACTATGAACTCCGCAGCGATACGGGACTTTCTCCCGGTCTTTTCTTAGATCAGCGCGAGAATCGCCTTTGGGTCAGCGAACACGCACAAGATCGTCGCGTCTTAAATCTTTTCTCCTACACCAGTGGCTTCAGCGTGGTTTCTGCCTTGGCAGGAGCCTCTGAGGTCTGCACAGTTGACGTCTCTGCGAATTTTATCGAATGGAGCAAACGCAATTTTGAATTGAATGGTTTGAATCCTGAAGATGATAAATACGAGTTTTGGACAAACGATTGCCTGCTCTTTTTGAAAGGCACCGTTCGTCGTAAGCGCAAATTCGGTTTGATCATTTGCGATCCACCGTCTTTTGGTCGCTCTAAAAATAGCGTGTTTTCTATCAGTAAGAACTTCGATGAGTTGTTGATTAACGCACTTTATTGCCTTGAAAAGAACGGCCTGCTGCTCTTCTGTACGAACTACGAAAAATGGACGACGGGAGATTTGCATTTGCGCTTAGAAAAACTAAAGCGCGAGTTCTCTTTTAAGATTTTGCCCGCGCCTTCTCAAGGTCTTGACTTTGAGCTCCCAGATCAGGAGCCTTTGATGAAGTCTATTATCATTCGTAAGAACTAAGGATAAAACTCGTACTTAACCTGCACGCGCTTCTCGTCTTGCAGGCCCATCTTTGATCCGCTCAAGAATGGAGGAACTTTACGTTTGATCTTTTTTCTTCCTTTCGGGAAGCGCTTACCGTCCACATAGCAGTCAAATTTGTCTTGGCT
>JAGIAF010000146.1 GCA_017745015.1 Bdellovibrio sp.
AGCAAGATGTGGGGTTTCACCACCAACGCTCTAGCAATAGCTACACGTTGACACTCACCACCGCTAAGCTGACTTGGGAAATGATTCAGACGGTGTCCCAAGCCTAATTCTTTCAACGCATCTTCCGCGCGTGCTTTCGCATTTTCCATTTTTAGAATTTCTAATGCGAGCATCACATTCTCCAAAGCAGTGAGATGCGCAATCAAATGATACTGCTGAAAGACGATTGAAATATTTTGCGCGCGGAACAAAGTCAGCTCCTGCTCCGTCATCGGAGACAGATTTCGTTTATCCACAAGGATTTCCCCACGGTCCGCACGCTCAAGGCCCGCAAGAATTGAAAGCAACGTGGATTTACCACTGCCAGATTGTCCGACGATGGAAACAATTTGCCCCGGTTGAATTTCAACATTGAGACCTTTAAGCACAGCAATCTCAGTGTCACCCTGATGGAAGCTTTTACGAACGTCATTAAGGACTAAACTCACAAAGCCCCCTTCAGAGCATTAAACACATGGTCGGCAATAATCTTGTGGCCTTCTTCATTGGGATGAATTCCGTCTGCGAGATTGTATTTAGGATTTCCCGCAACTTTATCTAGCAGAAAGGGAATGAACATGACCTTGTACTTCTTCGCCAAGTCGTCATACATTTTTTTAAACTTGTCGGTATAGTCTTTGCCGTAGTTTGGCGGCATCATCAAGCCACCTAGAATCACACGCACCTTTTCTTTCTGTGCATATTCTATTGCAGCAGCAAGATTCTTCTCGCTCTCTTCAACCTTCAAACCACGCAAGCCATCGTTTGCACCAAGAGCTAGCAACACCACATCAGGCTTTGATTTAAAAAGCCATTTCATACGACCAACTGCTGATGCGGTGGTTGAACCACTCACTCCTGCATTAACAACTGTCCATTCTTTTTTGCCAACATCGTGCAACTTCTTTTCTAAAAGCGCTGGGTAAGCGGCTTCTTTAGAAACGCCATAACCTTCGGTGAGGGAGTCACCAAGAACGATTAACTTTTTTTGAGCCATGGAAAGAGAAGAGAATAAAAGAAGAAACGTGATAATTAGTGTTCTCATAGAGAACTATCAGAACTCTTTAATAATGTTTGTTCAAGACCAGAACAAAGTGTGGACTCCGCAGCATCTATTCACATCTGATAATAAAAAAAGCCCCAAGGTTTCCCTTGAGGCTTTGCAATTTCGATTTTAGAAATCGTTACTAGCGATTGCCGTAGTCGCGACGTCCGCCACTACCATTACGATCGCCACGACCGCCACCGAAACCACCACGACGAGGACCACCCTCGCGAGGGGCTTGAGGACGAGCTTCAGAAACGTTGATTGCGCGACCATTCATATCGGCGCCGTTTCCTTTTTCGATAGCTGCATCAGCTGCAGAGTCATCAGTCATTTCAACAAAGCCGAAACCTTTTGAACGGCCCGTTTCTCTGTCCATGATAACTTTTGCTGAATCAACTGCACCGAATTGTGCGAAATGATTGTGTAGAGCTTCATCATCTACTGTATAAGGCAAATTGCCTACGTATAACTTCTTAGCCACAAAGACCTCCTATTGGTCTGTTAAACCCGAGGAAGCCTTCGAACCGCAAAAAATCGACAACACTCACACGGGACCTGTACCTGTAAAAAACCTAGATTTAGGCTAGCATAGCCCAAATCTTGTGCAAGCCCAATTTTAGGATCTCATATTATTAAATTGCAACGGAACCGCGTAGTTTCCAGAGCGTATTAGAGCGATACATTCTTGTAACTCATCGATACTCTTACCAGAAACTTTCAATTTATCATCTGCAATTTGCGGCTGTACTTTCAACTTGGCATCTTTGATCGTCTTCATAATTTCCTTTGCAACCTCGCGGTCAATTCCTTGTTGCAAAGTGACCTTTTGGCGAAGCATACGTCCACCAGCTGGTTCGATCTTATCAAACTTAATTGCTTTGATATCAACGCCACGACGATGAAGTTTCGTTTGCAGAATACTTCCCATTTGTTCAACTTTGTATTCGTCTTCAGCTGACAAAGTGATCTCTTTCTTTGTCTTATCCCAAGCAATCTCAGCTTTGCTTCCCTTAAAATCATAACGACCATCAACCTCTTTACGAGCCTGATTAATTCCATTATCAACTTCTTGAAAATCAAGTTCTGAAACAATATCAAACGACGGCATTTTTAAATTCCTTTTTTAGATCTCTAGAAAATAAACGACCAACTCAAGGTTGGTCAAAAAGGTTCGTATGCGAGGCGGAGGGTCTTCCCGCAGCGCAGGCGTGCTATAAGCACGTCGGAGCGAGGACAAGGCCCGACAACGAAGTCAGACGGGCCTTTTTCACCAACCGTTCTTAGTGGTGGTGGCCGGCGTCGCCGTGGATTCCATGCGGATGTCCGTGCTGGATTTCTTCAGCTGTCGCTTCACGGATCAACATCATTTCGATATCGAACTCAAGTGGAGTGCCTGCCAAAGGATGGTTGCCGTCCAAAGTTACGTGAGAGTCAGTGATTTTGCTCACGCGAACGATTTGAGAACCCTGGCCCAATTCCAAACGAAGATGTGCGCCAACATCCAATTGTGGAAGGTGAGCAAGTTCTTCTTTAGGAACGTCCATGAACATGTTGTCGCGAACTTCGCCGTAAGCATCGGCAGCAGAAAGTTTCACAACTTTTTTGTCGCCTTCTTTCATGGTTTTAATTTCTTCTTCAAGTTTAGGAAGGATCTGACCCGCACCTTCGAGATATGGCAAAGGCTGATTCTTATCAGATTGATCCAAAATAGCTCCATCAGGCCCTTTTAGTACGTAATTGAATGCCAACACTCTTCTCATTATGAGTCTCCTTTGTTAATGGCCCCGGTATCCCATCCCACCTGGCCTTTTGGCAACCTATTTGAGAGGAGGACTTGAAATTGGCTCCCATTGCTCGATATAATGAGTCTAGGAACGCACCAGAATGGGGGATACATGCAGCACATGGCCTCACTGAGGTCCTTACTGCTCAATTCAAGTTACGAACCAATGCGGGTTGTAAGTTGGCAAAAGGCCTTGATATTGTGGTTTCAAGATAAAGTAGAAATTCTCGAGTATCACTCGAGCTTTGCACGGTCGGTGCAACGGCGGTTTCAGCTGCCCAGTGTTTTACGGCTGAAATCCTACGTCCGACCTCGAACCAATCACGCGGTTCGGTTCTGCCGAGAAAACGTTTATATCCGCGACAATTATACCTGCCAATACTGCGCGAAGAAATTTTCCGCAAGACATCTGACGCTCGATCACGTCGTCCCCGCTTCACACAACGGCCCTAAAAATTGGACAAATGTAGTTTCCGCTTGCCGCGATTGCAATCAGCGCAAGGCGAATCGTACACCACGCACTGCCAATATGCCTTTGCTGACGGAACCGCGTGCTCCAGCGTGGCTGCCGACTCTGCAATTGGAGATCAGCGCGGACCATGTTCCACCGGATTGGGCACCGTATCTTATTTTAAAAACCGGATAGATTATGCTATAGTGCCTGGCTATGGAACTAACGTGGCTAGGTACCGCAGGATTTATCGTAAAGAGCAAAGAAGGCGAGATCGCTTTCGACCCTTTTCTTTCGCGAGGACAAGGCGAAGCATCTCCCTTCACTCCAAAATCTTTTGAAAATACACAAGCCATCTTCGTCGGCCACGGTCACTTCGATCACACTTTCGATATTCCAGAAATCGCAAATAATACCGAAGCTAAAATCTATGCTCCGGGTCTGACAGGACAACTCTTGAAAATGAGAGGCGTCTCTGGCAATCGCGTGCATCACGCCGGCAACAAAGAAACTTTGTTCAAAGATTTCAAAATGCGTGCGTTTAAAAGCTCCCATGTGAATTTTGATATGCCGTTGATTCTTTCCACGATCAAACGCTGCGGAGTGCGCGGTTGCATGCATATTTGCGGCTTAGGTGTTTCTTATCCGCAAGGCATGGTGCAAAGCTATTACTTTGAAGCTGGTGGTAAGAAAATTCTTTTCCTAAGTTCTGCGACCAATGACATCGGCGAGCTAAAACAGTATCGCGATCTTGAAGTTGATTACTATTTAGCTCCTCTGCAAGGTCATACCAATATCCAAGATTTGGCAGCGAAACACGTGTCGATCATCAAACCGAAAGTGGTGATTCCTCATCATCATGACAATTTCTATCCCCCACTCAGTCAGGATATTTCAGCGGAAGTCTTTAAAGAGAAGCTTACACGGTCGGGCTTCAAAGGCGACTTCCTTGAGATTCCACTTTTCAAAAATATTCAGCTCTAGAAAAAGAAAAAGGAGAAGATAGACTTCTCCTTTTTTTATTTTTAATCCTTACTTCGGTGAAGCCGAAGTGTAGGCCGACTTAGTCGTGCCAAGGTTCGAAAGCTGTCGTCAAACCTGTCATTTTCGATTTCAGCTCTGGCATGTGGCGACCGATAACTTTCGCCAATGTACCTTCGTTGTCGATCCAATCAAGGCCTGAAGATGTGTAGTGAGCAGCATCGTAATTGTCTGTGAAGAATCTATCAGCCATCAAGCGACGAGACGCCATCAAGATGAAGATTTGGAACATTGTTTCACCGAAACCGAAGTTTTTCGGACGAACTTCCTCAGCAGAGGTACCAACCAACAAGTCGATCAATTCTACGTTATCAGCACCCGTTGCATCGCGACCGTAAACTTTATAGAACTTCTCAAGAACTGCAAGTTGACGAGCGTCCAAAGGCTTATCAGTTGGGAAGAAGTCTTTATATGACTTGATTGGTTTAAGACCAATACCTCTTCTGAATTGGTTGTAACGAGGAACACCACGTTCACGGTCTCTCATGATATCAACCATCGCCAGGTCCATTTTACCGTAACCGGGAATTTCAAGTTCTTGCATGAATTTCGGGAAGTTGTTCAACACAAGTTGACCCGGATGCTGAACACCGAATGAATAGTACAAGTCTTTCAAATCATGAGTCGCCATGATGTTGTAGCTCTTATCATTACGTGTGCTTGGGAACGGAACTGGTTGAACTTTCTTTGGTTGCGCCAAAGTTCTGAATTCAAGATTTTCAGGCAACAACGAGTGCAAGCGATAAACAGACGTGAACTCCTCGGTGATGCTGAAAGGAACGCCGTAATCATTTCTTTTTCCACCTACGATACCACCGATAACATAGCTTTCTTTAACATCGGTAAAGATGTCAGCTTTGGACATCCCTGGAATATTTTTAACCAACTTTGACCAAGTCGCTGGATTCGCCATACCGTACCAGTTTGTGTACATAGCTTTGCGCAAAACTTTGTTTGGCAATACTGCTGGAGTCCACTCAACGGTGTGGATTTTCGCAAGAACTGCTGCATTGATCATGCGCGCTGTTTCGAAAACTTGTTCATCCAGCTGTTTTTGATCCATTTTACGGATGTCTTTACCGTTCGTCCAGGTCCACAATTTTGTCTTTGCATCGTAAGTGGCATGTTTACGCATCAACATATCTGCGATGGCATTATGCTCTTTGATGAAAAGAGTGTGAAGCATACTCAAGCCCACCCACCAGTTGTCTCTGAAGCCCGTCGCTTCATAACCCCGGTTTTGTCTGTTGCGAGTTGGATCCAAATCCGCCACTTTTGGCAAAAGTTCGCGACCATTCACTTTATCCGTACGCATTTTACCAAAGTAGAATGTACGAAGAGCATCGCGATCTTCTTTGTTACTGCCATAAAGCTGAGAAGCATCCCACCAGTGAGTCACGTCGTTGGCAGAAACTTTATCAAAACCGTCTTTGTATTGAGCATGAGTTTGTGGATTTTCTTTAGTTCTATCCACAGAGTGCTCTTGACCGTCTGGTCCTTTAACTTTGTAAGGATTCTTTTCTTGATTCGGGCCATGAGTCAGCCAGTCGTGATTCATGAATTGAATCCAAACACCAGCGATCATGTTCAAGAATGGAATTGGTTTAAATTCATCACGAGTAAAGAATTGTTGAGAAACCAATGCCGGATTCGGGACCATGATTTTTCTTTGCGCGTCTTTATCAATAAAGATTGGATCCACATTGCGACCGAAGGCTACACCCGCCGCACCAACATGACCGTCTTTGGCATCAAGATCTGTACATGTTCCATCAGCCGCACGGAACATTGTATTTTGTTGAGAGCAATTAACCGATACATAACCGAAGTATCCAACGTGTGGATCATGAAGACTGTGAGAGAGAAGACCTTCACGAACTTTTTTAAGGACTAGCAATCCTGAAATCTCGTTCTTTTCAGACCACGTCGTCCATGGAGTGTCTGCCATTTCTGAACTTGGCGCACGAAGATCAACTTCCGAAACTTTTGGAATAGTTGTGTCGTGAATATACGCCGCACTGTTATCGGCCGGAACGTGGGCACAAGATGACATCACCAAACTCAAACTAATCAAAACAGAGAGGACTAACCTCTGACTCATGAAGGCTCCTTCATACATATAAATTTGCGTAAACACACAAAGTTAAGAATAGATGAAGTGTTTTGACATTCCAATTTGCCTTCCCAATATATTGGACCTTTGGTCAGAGGTAACTTTTCGTTCACTGGTTTTTTTCTTAACTTTTGATAAGAAGTCGCGGTGTTAAGAATTGTCTGTGCAAAGACAAAGGCTTTGTTGCTACACTGATACCTGGAGGCTTGATGAATAAGAAGTTCGTTTCTGTTGCTGCTATTGGCGCTGTGGCTGTTGCGGCGTTTGTATTTGCAGACTTTCTTACCCCAGCTTCTTCCCCTCGCCTTCCGGCCTCAGCTCCCGCGCAATATGAGTCCCTCAAGGCTTGCGACAAACAGAATGTTTTGTGGAATGAAATCCAAAAAACTGTCTACAAAGATCTTCCTGATTATCGCGCCTTGGGTTTGCGACAAATCATCGGTCTAAGCCAACAGGAAATTTCGATTAAAGGACAACACTTGAGCGACTTTGCTCCTAAAGGCTGGACAAAGTTTCTGCATGGCCGTGCGAGCATCGCTAAAATTAAAGTTGTACCGGTTACGAATAAGTATTCTGGAATGTTCCAAGGTGTCGACTGCGGTCTTTTGCGTTTGTCTCTGACATCTGAAGTTACTTCGAGCCGCCCCGTGGCTCCAGGTCTGGCATTGAAAGTTCTGCGTGATGGAACTTACAGCACGAATATATCTGCATTGGTTTCATTGGATGGCCAAGGACAGGATTTTAATTTTTTTAAATATCCAATGTCGAACATCGTCCCGATTGGAACTTCCTTCGGGCAAAAGATCGTCCACAAGATTTTCCTGAACGCCTCCCCTTATCCCGAAGAACTTGCGATTAAAGAGTTCTCGGAAATGGATCAGAAAGGGCACCGTGTTGCAAATCCCCTCAGTCCTCGTCAGGTCTTCTTTGTGCCCGCTAAAAATTTATACTTTAGCTCTCAAGAACATGATGTCAGAAATGATTTTGCGAAAGTTCCTACAAACACGGTGATCTATCAAGTTCGCGCGGTGTCTGATAAATTTAAAAATTTTGACTACTCTAAGTATCAGCCGGAAACTGTCCAGGCTATGCTGACGGATTCTGAACACATCGCTGACATTGTCACGACTTCAGAGTTTCTTTCATCTTCATTTGGAGATGATGGGATTTTCTTCCGCCATCAACTTAGAGAATAGAAAATGACTGAACAAAACGACTACGAGATCCAACAAATTACCACTGAACAAACTCTGCCTCTTCGTCAAAAAGTTCTAAAGCCTCATCTCTCCGTTCTGGAATGTGTGAATGCAGGAGATGACGATGCAACGACTTATCATTTGGGACTTGTTCGCTCTGGAAAAATTGTCTCCATCGCAACTTTTATCAAAGAAAATCACCCTGACTTTCCTGCCAAATATTCTTACCGTCTGCGTGGGATGGCCACCGACAGCAGTGAACAAGGCCATGGCTGGGGCTTAAAACTTCTCGGCTACGGAGTGGAATTCCTTGAAGAAAAAGGATGTGACTTTCTTTGGTTTAACGCTCGAATCAAAGCCTTTTCATTCTATGAGAAACTTGGCTTCCAGTACTATGGTCCACTCTTTGAGCTAGACCGTATCGGTCCCCACAAAGTCATGTACAAGTATCTCGACCCTAGATAACCTTCCAAGAGGAGGATCTAGTGAATAAGGATGTTCACCAGCAGCTCACAGCAGCCCTGACAACTATTATCAGCGAAACTAATGGTATTTCGTTGTCGGACACTTTGGATCTTTTGTTGTCTTCAGACCTTAAAGACAAGCACCCGGAAGCTTACAGGCAAGCGGCTGAATTTCGTGAACTCCTAAATCGCTTCCAGATCAATGAAATCACAATCAGCTCCTTACTGAAGCACCCGATCTCTGCGGCCCTTTTTGACTTCTTTAAAGGTTTTCCACTGAAATATCGCGAAGAGCACATTCATCTTACGGGTGCGATCTCGGCTGAATTTATTTATCCTCGCCTTAAAAAGTTACTCGAAGGTCCAGACA
>JAGIAF010000147.1:0-8092 GCA_017745015.1 Bdellovibrio sp.
GGTCTGCGTGCAACTGATTCATGCCCAAAGATACGCGTTCTTTTTCTTTGTCGTATTTAAGAACTTTAACTTGGATTTCGTCGCCAACATTCAACATTTCAGAAGGGTGTTTTACACGGCCCCATGACATGTCTGTGATGTGCAACAAACCGTCCATGCCACCAAGGTCGATGAACGCGCCGTAGTCAGTGATATTTTTAACGATACCAGTAACAACAGAACCTTCTGCCATAGTGTCAAGAGTTTGAGAACGCAAGCTGTCGCGCTCTTCTTCAAGAAGCGCACGGCGAGAAAGAACGATGTTGCCACGCTTTTTGTTGAATTTGATAACTTTGAATTTGAACTTTTTGCCCAAGTAAACGTCCATGTTGCGAACCGGACGTAGATCGATTTGAGATCCAGGCAAGAATGCTTTAACGCCGATATCAACGCTCAAGCCGCCTTTAACTTTAGCAACAACAGTACCTTCGATAACTTCTTCGTTCTCTGCTGCTTTAGAGATATCAGTCCATGCACGAAGCATGTCTGCTTTATCTTTAGAAAGAACGATCATACCGTTTTCGTTTTCGATACGGTCGATAAGAACTTCTACTTTATCTCCAGCTTTTACTTCGCGAACACCGTCAACGATACGGAATTCATTGATCGCGATCAAACCTTCAGATTTGTAGTTGATGTCTACTAGAACATAGTCAGATTGAACTTCTACTACTGTACCAGTAACAACGTCGCCGACTTTGAAGTCTTGCTCTTTCATGGACGCTTCGAATAGAGAATCGAATTCGCCTTTATCAGATTTTGCAGCACCATAGATGCCAGGATTCGCAGCGACTTTAGAGTCTTCCGCATCCAAGAAAGCTAGAACTTTCTGTTTCTCAAGCTCGGCCTTGTTCATTTGTTTTGTCATAATCGTTTTTTAAAAACCTCCACGTAGTAAAGCCTCGAGGACCTTACCCGTACCTTTCTTCGCGCTTTTGGCGAACCAATGGTTTAGCGAGCTTAGGGGTGTGAAGTCAAAGGTTTTGCGCACTCTGTCACGCTTTTCAAATGGGCACTTTTTGTAAGCTAACAAAGCCCCCTTCTTCCCCCTGACTTTCCCTCTCCAACTCGAACATATTGCATCTGAGAACGGAGGTTCCCCATGAAAGCCCTTTTCACCCTGTTACTGTCTTTAATGACGGGAACGTCCTCTTTCGCAGGACCCCAATATCACTCCCAAATTTCGTCAGCTTTAGACTTTATCGAGCATTACCAAACCACCGGAAAAGAGGGGTATGACCCGGGGCAATGGGTCACGCGAGTGACCTCCTACCTGCCCAGCGCCGTGGGAGTTGGAAAGTTCAACGTGCCTTTTGATGAGCCCACCGCCTTCGTGGCTTCATCCATCGCCAATGTGCTGGCAGAGATTTATCAAATCGATTCTCGCTACGACAAGATTCCGCCGATGATTGAAAAAACCGTGGCGGGTTTTCAGAAATATTATTGGGATGATTTATTTAACTTCTATCCGCCAACAACGTATCGCGGAGTACAAGTTCGTCAACCGCGTTACATGTATCTTGCATCCTACTTTAAGGGGTTCGCCAATATTCCCCCTGATGCCGACACGACTTCAGCGAGTTATGCGACTCACTATTACCTCAACAAAATTCATGGTGAGTCTTTTGAGTTGCCGGAGCAAGTGATCGACACGTTGTCTTCTACTCGCGATGTCCATCGCAAGCCTCACGTGTGGAATGCCGGGCAAGGACAGAAAAATACCGGCGCGTTCCTGACGTGGTTTTATGATGAAGACGATCCGAAGATGCCGCGAAATATATTTTCAAAACCCAATAATGGCACGCGGATTCCTTTTAACAGAAATGATGTCGATTGTGTCGTCAATGCCCATGTGCTGAAGCTGTTAACTCTTGCAGGAAAAACCGAAGGACCTGGTTACAAGGCCGCCTGCGCCCACTTGAACAACATCGCCGCCCAGAAAGACTTCTTCTTTTGCGGACTCTATTATCCAAGTCGCTATGTCTTGCCATACTCGATGGCTGCGATTCTTGAGGCCGGAGGAAGTTGCCTCGAGCCCTCTCGAGATCGCCTACTGAATTTCCTTTTGCGAAAGCAGCACAAAGATGGCTCATGGAAGAACTCAATTCTTGCCCGTCCTGATCGCGTGCAATCGACCGCTTGGGCCCTCACCGCTCTAGCCCAACTAGGTGATCCTAAAAATCCTCTGCACCAGGCTCGCGTGCGCAAAGCCGCTCGTTTCCTGCTCAGCGAAAGCACCAGGGATCGTCATGGCTTCTTGTTCTGGCCAGGGCAAGTGTACTTTGCGGCGACCTTTGTGGCGCGATACCCGGTAGTGTGGCGCTCTTCTGCTTACACTACGGCGGTGGCAGCTAAAGCTCTTTTACTGGCTCAGTATTACTAATTATTTTATCCACTAACAATCCGATCTAATGTCTTGAACAGAGACTCTTCCATATTTTTCCAACAGTGCGCCCCTAGCCTGTTGGAAATAAAAAATGGAAAGAGATCTCTATGAAATTCAAACCTTCAGCACTTTGCAGTTTTGTCGTAGTCCTAACCATGCTCTCGACAAGTCATGCCTATGAAATCGATAGCTTTTACAAACGACACCAATCCATTAAAGATTCCGGCGATCTGGCCAACGCTGAAATAAATAAAAAAATCGCTACTGCCGTCTCGCTGACTAAAAGCTGTGATGTAAAAGAGCTGTACACAAATGTTCGCAATCAAATCAATGCAGACAGCGCAGGTGCAGGTGTGATTGGCGGCATGGAACGCTGGGCGGAAAAGTCAACTGACGTTGATAAGATCTCGCCTCCTCCCGCCGACCAATCCATCTATGAAGGAACAAGTTTTGAGTCTGTAACAAGCATGGGCTTTTGGCTCAACTTGTATGGCCTTGTGAAGGACAAAGTTAATTCCGGAGTTTTGAAAACGAAACTTGCCATTCGCAAATTAACAACGGCCTCATCAGATCCTCTGGTCCTTTGCAAAGTTTCGGATTCTGAAAAAGAACTCGCAGGTAAATTTGTTGAATTCTCCAAGCGCAAACCTGGAAGTGGCGGACCACCTCCAGGGGGTGGTAATCCCCCGCCTGAGGGTGAACCTCAAAGCGGTCCTGATGGAGGGCCTCCCGGAGACTTTGGGGGGATGAAGAAAACTATGGAGTTCGGTTCAACCGAAACGGGAACATGTATTTCTGAGGTGCTTGGCCTGAAGAACAGCAAATCCACTGCAAGTCTTCAGCCTGTTATTAATCTAAATGGCGTGCGCGTTGGAGCTGATAAGCTCGGACATTTCTTTGACCAAGGATTCGATTACTTCCAAAAGGAGTACTCAATACAGAACAACAAATTGATCGCACAAGAAGATGGTCAGAAAAAAGCCCTTGAGTACGGCACGAGCACCGAAGAAGGTATGTTCGGCCTCAAAGGCACAGGTGTGAAATCCTATGGCGACCTTGCTGCCAACTATGACGGTTCCCGCTTTTGGTATAATCTCACCAGCGGGGAATCACCACTGGTGATTTGTAAAAACGGTAAGATGGAAGTAAGTCATTCTTTTGACGTCAAAGATTATGTCACGGAAGCTTGGGACGAAGGCACGAATTGTTCTGAATATAAGACGCAAGAAATGAAGGAGCATGTGGCGCAAAATCTTAAGAACTTAAAACTTTCTTGCCCCGTAGAAGTTGCAAAATGTCAGGCTATTGAAAAGCATTATAGTGCGGAAGTTTTAAATTCCATCGTCAGCCCTGAGTGCAAAAAGAATTTTACGGCGGATCGCTCCGGCGCACACACACAAGGAGGAACAAAATGATTTCCCTTATTATTTCGCTGACATCATCATTCCTGGTGCAAGCTGCCGATAAAAATTTTTCAGCTATGAAGTCTCAAGTTGAAAAAGCAGTTTCCTGTCGCACAAAACAATCCAGTGCTGATGCCACGACTCTTTTAAAGTCGGTGCAATGCTATCAATCTGTTTTCTCCAACAAGCTCAGTACTAAAGAACAAGGCGGGATGTCCTATTGGTTTAATAGCCTCACAGCCGTTAAAAAAATCTGGGCCTGTGATGGCAAGGAGTATCAGCTGAAAAGCTATTCCAGGGCCACACCGTACTTCGTATGCGTGCAGATACAGGACGCAGAGAAGCTTGAAAGCACTCGCTTGATATTCTTTGAGAACGGGAAGCAAGGCTTCCGCATCAACAACATTTACACTCCTATTAAGTGGTAACTGTTTAAGGGCGTCTCATTCTGAGATGCCCTTCTCTTTTCGTACAAGGTTTTGACATCTGGTTAACGGATCTCCGTTTTAAAGCTTCGTGGAACGTGCCGCTTAGTTTGGGAGGCTTCCTCAAGATATTGAAATGACACACTTGTTGTAGTTATCGCAGGGTGAACGCTCTTTGCACTACATCTCATTATGGAATTCAAGAAGATATACAAGCCAATGATGTCGGCCTTTCTTTGCACTATTTTGCTTTCCGGTTGGACCGGTAAAGAAAAGTTCGTGGAATTAGAAGGCTATTTAAATGGGCGCAACTCTGCCAATTTCACCCAAGGTGCTGGCAATGTTGTGAAGACTTTAAATAAAGGAACTCGTGGTGAAATCCTCGATGTGCAACGACTTCGCTCGGGAAGTTATGGAATCAAAATCAAAGTCTTAAATGGGCGCGCTGAGGGTGAAACTCTTTGGGTGTATCATAAAGAAGGTGATTCGGAATTGAGTCTCTTTGCGACCATCCCCGCGAACTGGGACAAAGCTCAAAAAACACGAAAAGTCGCTACGGCGCAAGCAGCTCGCACTGAAGTTGATATGCCAGCGGCAAAGCAAGTTGAAGACAACGCTTTGAATTCCGCAGCCATTCAACAAATGAGTCAAGCTATTGAAGATGGAAATCAAAAAGTCGGCAAAGCTGAGGTCTGTAATACGTGCAATATCGTTCCCACGAAAACAGCAAAAAAACCGATCATTCGTAAAGGCACTCGTAGCATGTCCAACCGTTGTTCTTCGTTGATGAACTCCCAAGGTAAAATGGGCAGCGATGGCCGCGACGTCTATGAGATTATGTCAGAACCTCGCAACAAGCAGTACTATACCAAAAGTAGCTCCCTCGGAAACTTCTGCCCGCGCTTCAATCAACTGACTGAAGATCAAAAGTTGCAAGCATGGGTTTGGTTCTGGACCGCACTAGGGATGGAAGAGTCAGGTTGCCGTCCCAATATTCTTCACGGCACACGCTATCCAGATGGTCGCATTTTGAATCCTCGTGCTGGCTGGGGTCTGTGGACTATGGAAAAAGACAGAAATATTCGTCGCGATCGTGGTCCTGAGTGCAGCAATATCTCGACTGTAAAAGGTCAGGCTCGCTGCTCAATTGAAATTATGAAAGACAATCAACTCTCTCGTGGTTATGATGCTCGTAGTGGCGATCAAAAATATTGGGGCCCTACAAAAGGTCGCCGCGCTGATAGACAAATGATGCCTCACATGAAAAGGTTTGTACCATGCTTTCAAAAGTAAAACATATCGCAATTCTCGCTTTGGTTATGTCAGCAACGGCTGCGCAAGCAGCAACGATCTCGAATCTTACTTTGGGTAAGTACTCGTTGGTATCGGGAGATAGAGATCTTTGCGAGGACTTCGAAGTCATTCAAAAAGATATCACTGACAAAAAGGTAAAGTTGGGCGCAAAAGAATTCTTTGTTCTTCAAGATGAAACCACCAAGGAAGCTTCAGATCTAGATGCTAACTGCGAGTTCAAACAAACGTCGACTCGTAAAGACGCTGGCGCTGAAACAGTTTTAAGCCGCACGAATGAAGAACTTTGTAAAGGCAAGTTGCAATCAAAATCGGTAGCAACGGCGACAATCAAAGCTAAGGAAATTAAAATTGTTTTCTTGGACAACGGCAAACCACTCGGCACTTGCCACTACAAATCGAAATAAAAGAAAACCCCAGCCACAAGCTGGGGTTTTTCATTCTAGAAATCTAACTGACAGGTCAAGGTTCTCTTTGGAAATAGAAAACCTACGTAAGTGTTGTAGGCAGCATTGCGTTCATCCCAATTCTTCTCATATTTTGCACGACCAACAAATTTGAGATTGCTGTTTTCCATGCTCAATTCAATTTCTACATGGCGCTCAACCGACTTGCCATACATATCAAAAGCCTGCGCCCAAGTTCCAATGCATGTGATATCGGGTTTCGTGTAAGTCATAGGCCCCCAGGCACCCGGCTCACAATGAACTTCTGCGGTGTTGTACGCGTCTCGTAGCTGACCTACCAAAGTATCATTCACTCGAACCAAATTGAGCGCATAGGCATTGCCTGCAGCCTTGCAGTCTACAACATCAATTGAAAGCGCCATGGCAGAAGAAGTCGCAAATACCGTTAGTAACATTCCAATAAGTTTTTTCATAAAAGCCCCCTTTTCTTGTTCTCAGATTTATTTAATCTTGAGGTATATGTAAAATATGATAATGGTTATGATCTTAATAGGTGATTACTTATGAAATACCGCATCCGAGATATCGAGAATTTTGTGGCAACTGCCGGTTGCAAAACAATCATTCAAGCTGCAACCAAGCTGGAGATCAGTCAGCCTGCCCTCTCTGAAAGCTTGAAGCGCCTCGAAGGCGACGTGGGCGCGACTTTGTTCTATCGGTCACGTTCAGGTATTGAGCTCACTCCCAGCGGCAAAGTTTTTCTTACGAAAGCTCAGGATCTGATTCGCTCACTGCATGATTTGGAATTTCCAACCGACAAAGACTCTGTTTTTGCAGGGCGCTCCATCACAATTGGCTGCCATGTCACAGTGGCTCAGTACACTTTGCCAAAAGCCCTTCGCTACATTCGCGCCGAAGCCCACGACTATCGCGTGGAACTTCGTCATGATCTTTCTCGTAACATCCAAGCCGATATTCAGCGTGGAGCCATTGACGTGGGAATTGTCATCAATCCTGCGGAAATCCCCGACATCGTGATTCAAAAGCTGACCACGGATACGGTCGCCGTTTGGAAAGGCAAAGGTTCAGTTGATACAGAGACAATCATCTGCAACAACAGTCTTTTCCAGACACAATCAATTTTAAAGAAGTGGAAAAACAAAGCGCCGAAAATCATTAATACCGACAGTTTAGAACTGATTTGCAGTTTGGTGAATGAAAATATCGGCTATGGAATTGCACCCGCTCGTGCGGTGGATAATTCGGGATTTAAACTGGAGCAAGTAGCAGGTTTACCGACATTCACCGACGAAGTGTGCTTAGTCTACCGTCCAGAGTTTGGAAAAACTCCGGCAGAAAAAATCGTCATAGAGGGAATTAAAAGATCGCTCGGCGTGAGCAAGAAAAGCTAGCGACGGCAGTTATCTAGGAACACCGTTCTTGGCTTGATGTTGCTTTCCATTGTCTGAAAATCGCGAGCCGAGCCCTTGCCGGTTTTATAATTGATTTGCACCGATTGCTTTGAAAACACCATACCCAAACGGCGTTTTGAAGATTCCAAGTGAAGCCCCTCATCGTTGTTTTGCTTCACAACTTCTGCCACATCGACATTGATAAAAATCGACGGCGTGTCTTTGTATTGCCCCTCGACGATCACATTTCCACGCTCCGTCAAAGAGACTGTATAACTCTCCACATGAGCCATATTGGCTTGAACGGAACCACGGCAAGTTACCACCACCTCATTGGCCTGCGCCAACTGAGCACCCATTACCAACGCTGCTGTAAGAGATAGAATTTTGATCATAGGGCCTCCGAGGTTCTGATGACGACGGAGGTATTACAAAAGCTATGCCCTGTGGGAACACGCTCTATTGCTTATAAATGGGTCCTCGCTGCTTATATACTGCGCGAGAGTGAAGAAAACACAGGGTCTAACGGCGTTGGGTTCACCTAAGACACCTCATAACCACCGCCACGGTGGCGGTGAAACTGAACATTTCGCGACTCAATGATTATAAGTTTTAACACTCATCTTCCAAGCTACCAATCACCAAAACACCTCACGAAAGAAGAATTTACGAAGAAATCAACGACGCAACCCTGGCAAGTCTTTAATGC
>JAGIAF010000147.1:8102-8475 GCA_017745015.1 Bdellovibrio sp.
GCCTTGACCGAAAATGTCGCTCTCCACATTTAATTGAGAGCTTTTGTTATGCCTTGCTTTGAAGTTTAAAAATTTAATTCATTTATCGACGTACTGTGAGCTTATTACGACCTTACAGTTGAAGTTCGCGCCGTATCGTATTCCTCTCTAAAAATCACTCCGAAAAAGTCATGATAGATTGCTTTAAAATTTAGAGGAGAGCAAAGCATGAACCTTAAATCACTTACTCAGTACGAATTAGATCAACGAATGAAAACTCTCGCGTAAAAAGAACGAGATCTTTTGCATGAAGTTCTTCTTACCATAAAAGAAATTGATTCAGAAAGCCTCAAGAGAAGTTCGTAAAACGCAATCACTGACGGTAAGTCTAGAG
>JAGIAF010000148.1 GCA_017745015.1 Bdellovibrio sp.
GATTTTGTTCGCAACGACCTTGATGGGTTTATTGGGATATAGATAAATCGACAGCGAGCGACGAAAGGCTCTTCTGTGGACTTCCACAGGCCATTTTGCAAAAAGAAAGTTTTCCGTCGCTTTACTCATATCGCAAAGAAGAATGACTTATGCTCAAGCAACTGGCAAGATACAGCCTGCCGCGATGAGGGAAAATGGATAAAAGCTCTTCTTTTTACAATTTAGATCCGGATAAAGTTCTGCAAGCCGCAGAAAATGCCGGCTTTTATCCCACGGGCGAGTTTACCCAGCTGAATTCCTATGAGAATCGGGTCTTTGATATCAAACTTGAAGAGCCCATTGAGCCCAACAGCCAAAATCGCAACGTCATTGCAAAATTCTATCGCCCCAACCGTTGGAGCAAAGAAGCAATCTTAGAGGAACATGAATTTTTGCTTTCATTGCGTAACGAAGGCATTCCCGCCGTCGCTCCCCTCTTTCAAGGTCATGATTCCACGGTGAGTGAAGTTGACGGTATGTATGTCGCCTTCTTCCCCAAAGTTTTGGGTCGCATGCCGCAAGAGTTCTTAAATGATGACTATAAAAAAGTCGGTCGCTTGATGGCTCAAGTTCATAACATTGGCGCGCGCAAAGAAGCTCCTCATCGTCCTATTCTTGATACTTCGTATTACGGTGGTTGGCAGACGCTGGATCATCTTCAAGATTGGATCACACCGGAACTTAAAAAACGTTACACGACAGCCGCAGAAGATATTCTTTTTGCGATTGATGATCATTTTGATCCCTCAGAATTCATTCGTATTCATGGCGACTGCCACAAAGGGAATTTACTCAACAATGGTCAGCAGTTTTTCTTGGTGGACTTTGACGATTTCGTAAATGGCCCTGTTATCCAAGATTTCTGGATGTTGCTTTCTGGTGATGAGGAGTCTTTTGGTGAAGAAAAAGAGCTGATCATCTCTGGATATGAAGAATTGCGGGAGTTCCCCGATCATCAATGGTCATGGATTCCAATGCTTCGTGGTTTGCGCATCATCTCTTATGCAGGATGGATTGCAAAACGTTGGGACGATCCAAGCTTCCCGCGTCTCTTCCCTGAATTTAACACCTATCGCTATTGGGCGGAGGAAGTTGAAGCTTTGGAGAAGATCGCCTGGAAAATTAATTGACTCCTCATGTTCGGCTCGCGATCCTTTTAGTATCAATGAGGAGACGAACATGAAGTTTATCTTGAGCCTGGCGCTTTTACTGACTCTTGCGGCTTGCGAAGTGCAAGAAACTAAAGACGAAAACAAAAACAACGTCGTGAACGAAACAGATTATACCGTTTGCCACTCTTCAGGTAATTATCCATCAAATCCTATTGGTAGCTGGCAGATCTTTCAAACGCAAAACGGTTTTCACTTCCGCAAAATCTACCGCATCACAAATGATTCATTCTTCTTAACTCACCAATGTGATTTCGGAAATGGTGCAAAAGCATCTGCAAGCGTCGGTGTTCAATCTTCTGTTGTATACAACGGCATCAGCTTGCTGAGCTCTGCGAAAAATGCGCAATCAGTGACTCGTGATGGGTATGAACTGAAATGTCAGGCTGAACTCAGCCCTGGAGTTATTAAATACCGCCTTGAAGGACGTTGCCTGGTTCTGTCGGATGAAGCCGGTAGCGAAGAGCTCGCTCTTGTTCCCGTTGAGTAAAATAAATAAGAAAAGGGGCCCAAGGCCCCTTTTTAGTTTCCGTGATATACCGCTTCAATATTGTGCCCATCCGGATCAATCACAAATGCACCGTAATAATTTGGACTATAGTGAGGACGAAGTCCCGGAGCGCCATTATCTTTTGCTCCTGCCTCCATCGCTGATTTATAGAATGCGTCTACTTCTGCACGGCTTCCTGCTTTGAAACAAATGTGTGCTGGAGTGATCACTTGGATCTGCTCTGCCGTTTGAAAGTCATTTTGTCCCGCCGCGGTCCAAAAATCAGGCTTACCACCTTTGCCATAACCCGTGTGATGCTTATATTCCATCACTTGCGTGATGCCGAGTGGCTTGAGCGCCTTGTCATAAAAGGCTCTGGAGCGATTGAGATCTGAGACGTTAATTGAAACGTGGTCGAGAATTGACATGGAAATCCTTTGTCTTGAGTGCCCGTTCATTCTATATTTTCTACGTTATTTTACTAACCCAAAAGGAACAACTCATGAAAAAAATCAAAGTTGCAAATCCCGTCGTTGAACTCGACGGCGACGAAATGACTCGCATTATCTGGAAATTCATCAAAGAAAAATTGATCCTTCCATACCTAGACATCGACATTAAGTACTTCGACTTGGGCATGGAGCACCGTGATGCTACTAACGACCAAGTGACTGTTGATTCTGCTGAAGCAATCAAAAAGTACAACGTTGGTATCAAATGCGCGACGATCACTCCTGACGAAGCTCGCGTTAAAGAATTCAACTTGAAGCAAATGTGGAAATCACCAAACGGCACTATCCGTAACATCTTGGATGGTACAGTTTTCCGTGAACCCATCATCTGCAAAAACGTTCCTCGTTTGGTTCCTAACTGGACAGCGCCAATCTGCATCGGTCGTCACGCATTCGGTGACCAATACCGTGCAACAGATTTCGTGACTAAAGGTAAAGGTAAATTGACTGTTACTTTCCAACCTGAAAACGGTGGCGAGACGATCACTCACGAAGTTTACAACTTCAAAGGTGATGGCGTTGCTTTGACAATGTACAACACTGACGAATCTATCAAAGGTTTCGCTCACTCTTGCTTCAACATGGCTCTTCAAAAGAAATGGCCTTTGTACCTTTCTACTAAGAACACAATCTTGAAGAAGTACGATGGTCGCTTCAAAGATATCTTCGAAGAAATCTACCAAAAAGAATTCAAAGCTAAATTTGAAGCTGCTGGCATCACTTACGAACACCGTTTGATCGATGACATGGTTGCATCTGCTTTGAAATGGAACGGTAACTTCGTATGGGCTTGTAAGAACTACGATGGAGACGTTCAGTCAGATACAGTTGCCCAAGGTTTCGGTTCTCTTGGCTTGATGACTTCAGTGCTTGTAACTCCAGATGGTAAAACAATGGAAGCTGAAGCAGCTCACGGAACAGTGACTCGTCACTACCGTCAGCACCAACAAGGTAAACCAACATCGACAAATCCAATCGCTTCTATCTTTGCTTGGACTCGTGGTCTTGAGCACCGTGGTAACTTGGATAACAATCCTGAACTAGTGAAGTTCGCTCAAACTTTGGAAAAAGTTTGCGTTGAAACTGTTGAAGCTGGCTTCATGACTAAAGACCTTGCGGTTTGCATCTACGGCGACAAAGTTCCTGCAGATAAATACATGAACACTGAGCCGTTCTTGAACAAACTTGATGAGAACTTGAAAAAAGCTCTTTCAATGTAAGCTTGTCCACACTCCGACCTCGTCGGAGTAGGGAAAATCGTTCAGATTTAAATAGAAAAAGCCCCAGGGAAACCCGGGGCTTTTTTTTTATTATTTCACTTTCGCGAATTGCACATCTAGAGTGATGGCCACGTCGTCGCCAACCAGCACGCCACCCGCCTCCAGAGCAGCATTCCAGCTTAGACCAAAATCTTTACGTTTGATTTTCGTTTTCGCTGAAAGACCGATTTTCACATTGCCATAGGGATCGGTGTGTTCCGCCGAAGGACCTTCCACTTCAAGCACGACTTCTTTCGTCACTCCGTGAATTGTTAAATCACCGGTCACTTTAAGTTCTTCATCACCTTCGCGCTCAACTTTTTTAGATTTGAAAGTGATCGTTGGGAATTTTTCGACATCAAAGAAGTCAGCACTTCTTAAATGGGCATCACGTTGAGCCTCACGGGTGTTGATGCTTGCGGCTTCAATCGTCGCCTCCACCACGGATTTAGAGATATCAGAAGAATCTAAAGTAAGTGTTCCAGAAAGTTTCTCAAAACCGCCGTGAACTTTAGCGATCATCATGTGTTTGATTGAGAAATTTGCGCTGGAGTGAGCTGCGTCGATTTGCCATTTAGTTGCTGTCATAAAGTTCCTCCTCAGGAAATTTGTAAGTAGCTGACTTAGGTATAATCGCCCGAATTCCATTGTTTCGTAAGGTGACAGGTTCAGGACATATTGTTGCAATTTAGTCCCCACCTATATCTCAAAGTACACGCATCGAAGACGATCGTTGAATAATCTCAAAAAGAGAATTAGGATCCATAAACGATAGAGGATTTATCACTATGGTAATGCGCCGATTCTTGGTGTTTCTCTCAGTTCTTTTGGTCAGCTCTACGAGCATGGCCTTGATGCGCTTTGTGTATCACGCCCCAGAATCCGAGCACGACCTTCGCTATCAGTATCATTGGGAAATTCTTAAGACCGCATTGGATCTCACCTCCAGAAAATTTGGTCCTTATACTCTCACTCCTTCTGTTGTTTTAACTGAAGATCAACAGCTCGCCGAGATGAAACGAGGTGGTGCAGGCCTGAATGTAATGATTCGCGAAACTAATAAGAAGTACGAGGAAGATTTGACTCCCGTGCGAATTCCTATTGATAAGAATCTTATTGGCTACCGCATTCTGCTGATCAACAAAAAGGACCAACCGTTAATTTCGAAAATCAAAGACCTAGATGGATTGCGCAAACTCCCTATGGAACAAGGCGCTGGCTGGGGCGACATCACAATCTTGGAGCACTCTGGTTTCAAGGTCGGCACCGAAATTCGCTATGATGATTTATTCAAATCTTTGAGTCAGGGAAAATTCAGAATCTTCCCTCGCGGAGTCGTCGAAGTTTTACAAGAGTATCGCCAATTTAAAAATCGTTATCCGAATTTGGCTATTGAAAACAGCTTGCTGCTTTACTATCCGTTACCCACCTATTTCTGGTTTCACGAATCAGCAGACGGTCGCCTGATGGCGCGAAGAGTGGAGGAAGGATTACGTTTAATGATCAAGAGTGGTGCTTACCAAAAAATCTTTGATAAGCACTATGCAAAAGTGATTCGCGAATTGAACTTAAAGGATCGCACATTAATCAGCATCCCAAATCCAAATCTGCCCGCCTCAGTTCCCTTCGACCGAAAGGAGTTATGGTACAATCCTTTGGATTGATGGCATAATCCTTTCGGGTAAGCTCTACTTCACTTGAACTTTAAGTTTGTAAGTACCTTTAGAGCGGCAAACTGATTCCACACCTTCAGTGGAGCAAATCATTTTTCCGCAATTCAAAGTAAGCACTTCATTGTTCTTATTCAAATCCTTAGTTTCTTTTTTCCAAGAAGCACAGGCCTCTTTCCAATTCGCGCGAGCCGCTTTGATCAAAGTAGCCTCTTCGCCCTCGATATCATCTTCCCCAGAAGTGATCTCATACTGACGATCCGAGTTCTTACCCTTCTTAACAGAAATCGTAGTGTCACCTTCTTCATCCGCCGGAATGTCCTTAACATTCACCGACTGCGCATAAGCAAAGTGAAACCCCAAAACCAAAACAAGTACCGAAAGAATTCTCATAAAAGATCTCCTATCCCCAAAATCATACCCTCCTCCCCCACCAAAGCAGCGATTGACACACCATAGACGCAAAAAACAACCAGGCACCCTCCCAAACGACGCCCGGAGTCGCAAAAAAAGAAGCAGGCACCTTTTTTGTCTCCAAGCCCCCGCATCCTGCTTCTTCCCATTTCCCGAAAACTTCTTCCATAGAGGTAATTTCTAAGCCTCCCCTCTGATTGTCGGCCTCAGCGGCCCCTGGATGGGGCTCGCCGAAGGCGAAGCTGCGAGGGCTGGAAGCCCGTGCCGAGAAGCAGAGGGGAGGCTTAGAAATTACCTCTATGGCACGACGAGTTATCGAATGAAATGGCGCCCCCAGTAGGATACACCTGCGCTTGGCCGGGTCCCATACAATAGCACCCTTGACGAACTCCGCTAGGTCCGGAAGGAAGCAACGGCACTCGAGGGACTATGTGATATGGGGTGCTCGGCCACTTTTACTTTTTCTAAAGTAAAATCTGTAAGTTCTGAGGGGTGGTTTCTTGTCTTATCAGGTGATTGCACGCAAATGGCGTCCACAATCTTTCACTGACGTTGTCGGACAGAATCATATTACCCAAACTCTGGCGAATGCTCTTAAAAACAATCGCCTTCCTCACGCTCTTCTTTTCACAGGTCCACGCGGTACAGGTAAAACTTCTTCTGCACGTATTTTGGCAAAAGCTTTGCGCTGCCCGAATGCTCAGAACTTTGTTCCATGTAACGTATGTGATTCTTGCCGTGAGATCGCAACGGGTTCTAGCGTAGACGTTATGGAAATCGACGGCGCCTCTAACAACGGTGTCGACTCAATTCGTGAACTTCGCGAGACCGTGGCCTTCATGCCTACGAGCGGAAAATACAAAGTTTATATCATCGACGAAGTTCACATGCTTTCGACCAGCGCCTTCAATGCGCTTTTGAAAACCTTGGAAGAGCCGCCAGGTCACGTGGTCTTCATCATGGCGACAACAGAGGTTCACAAAATCCCGCAAACGATTTTGTCTCGTTGCCAACGTTTTGATTTCCGCAGAATTTCCACTCGTCAAATCACGGAACGCTTGAAACTGATCTGCGATCAAGAAGGTGTTTCTGCTGAAGAGGAAGCTCTTTGGGTCGTAGCCCGTCAAGGTGACGGATCGATGCGTGACTCGCAAAGCTTGCTGGATCAAGTGATCACGTTTGCGAATGGTCCTCTGACTCGTTCGAATGTTGTTGAGATTTTAGGTCTTACCGATCGTGCGCTTTTGTTCCAAACATTGAGCGCCCTTGTCGACCGCAACTCTCAAGAGATTTTGAACGTGATCGAAAAGATTTCGACTGCGGGCTTTGAACCGCATTTATTCTCTCAAGATTTGCTGGAGATGATCCGCAATCTTTTGCTGGTTAAAGTTTCTGAATCCCAAGCCTCGCAAATCCTGGAAATGCCAGACACAGAGTTACAAGCTCTGGTCGAAATGGCGCAGCGTTTGTCAGAGGAAGACATCCATATGCTTTTTGATATGGCTTTAAAAGGCGGCAGCGATATCCCGCGCGCCCAAGATCCTCGCATCGTTTTGGAAGTTATCTTGCTGCGTATGGCCTCAGCTCCAAAATTGGTGGACCTTAAAAGCTTGCTTCAAGGCGGTGGACCGGCTCCCTCTCACAGCGCAGGTGGGGCCAGGCCCTATGTTCCGCCGGTAGCTCCACCCGTTAAAGGTCACCAGCGACTTAAAGAATCTGAATCCGTTCCTGAAGTTCCCGCAGGTCTCACTTCGTTGAAAACTGCCATGGAGAACCACAAACCAGCGAAAACCGCTGCGCCCGAAGCGCCCGCGTCCGCCGAAGCTTCAGCGAAGGTGGATAAAATCGCTACGGGTGCCAACGCTCAAGAGCGCTGGATGCACTTTGTAGAATTACTTCGTCAAGATGACGCTTTATTTGCAGCCAAAATCGAAAACCTTCTGTTCGTTAAGGAAGAAGGCAAGCTGATTAGCTTGGGTGTTCCTCCAAAATTGGTCTTCCTGAAGGACCAAATGGCTGACACTCAGGTGCGTAAAAAGCTGCAAGGATTTATTGATTCATACTGGGGTGCTGGGTATTCTTTTGAAGTATTGATGAAAGGCGATCAGGCCGGCGAATCCGCGCAGTCTTTGCAGCAGAAAAAGGTGCAATTGGCTGAGGACGAGATCCGCAACAAGATTGCTGAAAACCCGATGGTGAAAGCCGCCCAAGACGCATTCCAAGGGCAAATCAAATCCATCGTAGAACTTAAGCGCGACAACGCGCCAAAGAAGTAAGGAGATTCCATGAAAGGTCTTTCTGGCGGAATGGCTCAGCTGATGAAGCAAGCCAACCAAATGCAAATGAAAATGAAAAAAGCTCAAGAAGAACTTGCTAAGGCAGAGTACGAAGCAACTTCTGGCGGCGGCGCTGTGACTGTAAAAGTTAATGGCGATCACATGATCACTTCTCTTAAAATCAGCGCTGACGTTATGAAAGATGGCGACGTTGAGATCCTTCAAGACATGATCTTGTCTGCGACTAATGAGGCCGTTAAAAAAGCTCGTGAAACTTCATCTAAAGAGATGGAGAAAATCACTGGCGGTATGAACATCCCAGGTATGTTCTAATTCCGGAGTTAACTTGTTACACATCACCGCTCTAGAAAAACTAGTCCACGAAATGAGCCGTCTTCCCGGTATCGGGCCGAAGACTGCTCAACGCTTGGCCTATTTCATTCTCAAATCCGAGACTGAATTTCCAGAGCGTTTGAGTGAAGCACTTTTGCGTGTTCGCGCCGAAGTTCATGAGTGCCCAAGATGCTACAACTTCACAGACGCTGATTTGTGCCGTTATTGCTTGGACGCTCACCGCTCGGATGAATCTTTGTGTGTGGTGGAAGAACCTTCCGATATCAT
>JAGIAF010000149.1 GCA_017745015.1 Bdellovibrio sp.
CGATTGAGTATGTCCTGTTATTAACTGCAATTCTCTTTATCGGGCTGAAAGCTTTTGTTTCAGCTCCAGGAGATGCATTTCGCAATTCGGGTCCGAAATTGGCGGCGCGAGTTGAGAAGCAGTTAGAGACAGGACAAGGCTTCAAGCCTAAGGGCAACAAAATCGAATGGTCTGTGGCGGAGGGACAATGATGAACAAATATCTCTCTAACCAGAAAGGCCAATTTGTCATTGAAGCCGTGCTATTGATGGTCGTTATGCTTTCAATTTTTATTGCAAGCATCAATGCGCTTAAAGATAGCAAGTATCTTTCAAAGTTGGTTTCGGGTCCATGGGTCACGGTCGCGGGTATGATTGAAAGTGGTGTCTGGGAACCTGCAGACGCAGCTCGCAAGAAGCATCCTAACCAGTTCGATAGAACTCTTTCTATCGATCCAACCGAATACTATTGAGGAGATGATGAGTACGTTGAAAGGTCCTAACAAGATAATTCAAAATCAGCAGGGTTTAATCTCTGTGGATTTTATTTTTTCGCTCGTCTTGTGCGCGGGACTTTGCATCGTCCTTTTCTCTGTAACTTTCACTTTGTCGATGGCTGAAATCGGCCAATACATCGCCTACTCGACTTCACGTGCCCACGCTGCTGGTCACATTGACCAAGACAAACAAGAAGAAATGGGTCGCAACAAGTTTGCGAATCTGATGGCAAACGGCGTGATCAAACCTTTATTCTCTCAAACAGGCAGCGGCAGTTGGTTTAAACTTTCAAACTTGGATATTCGTGGCGCTGGCGTGAATGGCAAGACCTTCAACAGCGAATACAAGTATCAAGAAGATCGCCTTCCACAAACGGGAGTGCGCTTAGATTTCGGCTCTAATTTATTGAACATGCGAATCGCTTTCTTGGGTTCAACATCTGAAGACGGCGAAGCCTTAACAGCAAAAATCACCGCCTTCATGCTTCGTGAGCCCACTCAACAAGAGTGTTGGGATTTGCAGGTTAAAAAACGCTATGACGCGATCATCAACCTTGATTCCCGCTATGGAGTCTTGGCTGGTAAAACAAAGAATCAATACGTACCGATGGAGGACAACGGATGTTAAAGCCGAGAAAGTCCCTCCTCAATAACGAACGCGGTTCTGCGATGATCGAGACTATCCCGATCATCATTGTCATTGTGACGTTCTTAACTTTCTCATTGGGTTTCTTTGGTGCCATTCACTCCGGTGTCTTGAACTCAATTGCGTCACGTAACTATGCATTTGAAACTTTCCGTCATCGTGCAGATTTGACGTACTTCCGTACTACGGGAACTCAAGACGTGGTGCAATTCCACTATGACGTCTTAAAATTCCGCTCTCACGCAATCGGCACTGAGAAAGATAATAAAGGTCAAAAGTGGCTCGCGACCACTCGTAAAATCGGCTTCAACTTCGGACAAAAGGAAGCAGAAGCCAGTGGCACTAAGAGTGACCACAATAAAACTGTGCGCGATTTGAATGAATCTGAAAGAAACGAAAAAGTTGGCGTGAACCCCATTTGGATTAAGACCTCATACGGTATTTGTCTGAATGCAGCTTGTGGAGCCTAGGAGAATTATGGGATCAAACGATACAAGAAACTTATGGCTTTCGATCGCGGCAGGAATCTTCGCCACCTTCCTGCTTTACAGCTATTCTCAGGAGAAGAAAGCCGAGTACGACAAACGCTTTGGTTCAACCAAACGTGTGGTTGTCGCTAAAGATGACATCGCAGAGATGCAGACGGTCTATGACACTATGGTAGAAACTAAAGAGATGCCGGCTGACTTTATTCAGCCGGACGCTGTCACAGTTCCTGATGAAATCATCGGTAACGTAGCGGCAGTTCCAATCCGCAAAGGTCAGATCATCGTGAAGAACAACCTTCTGACTCCGGGTCCAGACACAGGGATCTCTTTGCAAGTTGCGCCAAGCAAGCGTGCGGTTTCCATCCCAGTGGATGAAGTTCGTGGTGTTGCAAAACTGATTCGTCCTGGTGATCGCGTAGATATCTATGCCGCTGTGGACTCAGGTAAGGGTGTCAACCAACGCCGTGAAGTTTTCACTTTGATGAGTGACGTTCCGGTACTAGCAACAGGTGTGAGTGTCGTGAATAACATTCCACGTATGTTTGAGCTCGACTCTTCAGGCAAGAACTTGAATCAGATCGCGCTAACAGGTGACACGAAGTATACAACGATCACAGTAGAAGCTAATACGAAAGAAGCCCAAGATCTGTTTTATATTCTTTCGACAGCACCAGGTAACTTGTTCTTTGCATTAAGAAATCCAAGCGACCGTGCGATTCCGCCAAGAGCTCCGGCTTCTACAGCGGATACTGTTTTGGGTAAGCCTGTGGTTGCGCTAGATCAACCATCAATGGCTCCGGCGCAAGCTGCGCCAGTTATTTTACCACAGCAACAACGTCCTATGATGACTGCACCGATGCAACAGCAACGAGTTGCGCCGCCGACTCAGCCGCGCAAAAACGGGTTTAGAACGCTGTAACGGATTTGTAGATTTTTACGGGGAATGCAAGTTAAGGGGGACACATGAAAAAAGAACTGCTCACACTGGGACTCTTATTGAGCCTTTGTGGACATGTGGCGTATGCAGAAGAATCTGCGGCGGCTTCAGGGCCTGCTGAAGAGGAACTGTCTGCATCACCATCCACTTCGACAGAAGACAGCAGCGGTGCTTATCGTTCTCGCAAGTTCATCAACCTGACTTTGGGTATTGAACACGACGAGAAATTGCCTCCTATTCCCGACAACGTTGAATTCAAAGGTGACTTCCGTCGTATCGTAACAGCGTCTTACGCCAAAGACCTGAACGTGATCCGCTTCACACCTCGCAATGAGGGTTTTGCGACATTGACGATTCACGATAAACGTAACGGAAAAATCGTTGCCGAATACCGTATCGATATCAAAAAATCAAAACTCGATAAAGTTGTACGTGAGATGCGTGCACTTTTAGGTGATATCGAAGGTATCAACATCAAAATCGTAAATGACAGAGTTGTGGTAGACGGTCAAATCCTCCTCCCTAAGGACTTGGCTCGTATCTATAACGTTGTTCAACAATTCGGTTCGCAAGCTTCTTCTTTAGTGACATTGAGCCCCCTTGCCCAAAAGAAAATTGCGGAGTTCATTGCTCGTGACATCAACAATCCCGAAATCGAAGTTCGTGCCGTCAATGACAAAATCATTCTTCAAGGTTGGGCAAACAGCCAAGACGAGTCCGCACGTGCAGAGATCATCGCAAAAACTTATTTGCCGGATATCGTAATTGAGGCCGCTGAAGAAAAAGGCGTGATCAAGAAACGTAAACCCGCCAATGACGGTGTGATCAACCTTATCCAGGTGAAGGAGTCCGCTCCCAAACCACCTCCAAAGATGATCCAACTTGTCGTTCACTACGTGGAATTGCAAAAAGACTATTCTAAGAACTTCAAGTTCCAGTTCACTCCGGAGCTTGGCGACAACTCACAAATGACTTTCCAAACTGGTGGTGAGTCAGCCGGCGGCGTGATCAGTTCCATCACGGGAACTGTTTCTAACTTGTTGCCGAAATTGAACTGGGCAAAGCAACATGGTCACGCTCGCGTTCTTGAGAGCACTAGCTTGATCGTGGAAGATGGTAAAAAAGGTGAAATTAAACAGGTAACAAATCAACCGTACGCGGTGATCGGTCAAAACGGAACTCAAGGTACGGCGTTCGCCGAAGTGGGTATCGTGACAACTATCACTCCAGTGCTCATGGGCGAGAAGTCCGGCAGTGTGCGTATGGATATGGCCTTCAAAGTGAGCAGCATGATCGGTAGCACGCCTGCAGGTGCGCCCATCACAAGTTCAAATGAAATGACGTCTTCAGTTGTAGTGCGTGACCGTCAAAGTGCCGCAGTCGGTGGTTTGATCAGAAACTCATCTTCAACTGGTTACAACCGTCCTTCTGGACAAAAGAACCCGATCATCAGCTTGTATGCATCTAAAGAATTCGCAAAACAACAAAGCCAATTCGTTGTTTTCGTCACTCCGGTTGTTAAGACCTCAGCTTCAGCTGGAGCTGAGCAAATTAAGAAAAAGTTCCGTCTGCGCGACTAAGGTCGCGTAAACGGATTGAACATCGTAGCCGAGAAGACAAGCGGAGGTCCGCATTGGCTATCAATCCTAATTGTAATCTCATCGCTGTTGTTGGTGGTAAGGGAGGCGTCGGTAAGAGCGTCTTTGCTGCTAACTTTGCCTGTGCATTGATGACCGAACTTCGTACTCAGGTTTTACTTGTCGACGCAGACTCGAAATCCGTGGGCGATCAAAACGTGATTATGGGCTTGAAGCCTGTAAAAACTCTGAAAGAACTTAGCAGCTTCCAAGGTTCTCTTAATTCTCAACCACTGAACACTCTCGTGACTATGCACCAATCCGGTCTTGCTTACGTAGGTGCTGTGCGTGGACCGGAAGAATCTATGAACATTTCTCCCGAGATGCTCAGTAAGTCTTTGGAGTTCTTCAGTCGTTCATTCAAATTCATAGTCGTTGATATTGGTAATGACTTGGGTCCCGCGCAAATGGCGGTTCTTCAAGACGCAACTGCAATCATGATTGTAACAACTCCAGAAGTTCTGGTAGTGACGCAAACTCAACGTCTGATCAATGAATTACTGTCAGCAACATTCCCGAAAGACATGTTGCAGTTGGTGGTGAACAAAGCTTCTCCGACGGGCCTTTCTCCACAAGCAATTTCCAATCAGTTGCAGCTTCCATTCTTGGGTATCTTACCGCAAGACGAAGCCACAACCATGATGGCCTTGCAAAAGTATACGCCGTTTGTGATCGCTGCACCGAAAGCTCCGGTGACAGCTTCTTACTATGATTTGACAAGAAAACTTACGGGTGGCGTTCTTCAAAGACTTAAAACATTGAATCGTCCAAAACCAGCTCCACCGGCAGCCGCTGCCGATGCCTCTGGCCAAGCCGTCGCAAACTCTTCTGGCATGGACTCTCGCACTCTCCTAAAGATCCGCGTGCATAACGAACTTATTCGCACTGTAGATCTTAAAAAGCTGCTCATCGATACCAAAAACGACGAGAGCAAAGAAAAAGAAGTTCGCGAAAAAACGAAACGCGAAATCACCGTAATTATTGATAAAGAAGCTCCAGACCTGGTGCGCGAAGAGCGTTCGAAAATTATAAAAGAGGTTTTGGAAGAAGCTTTGGGCTTGGGCCCATTGGAAGACTTGCTGGCTGATCCAGCCGTTTCCGAGATCATGGTAAATGGTTATAAGAAAATCTTCGTCGAAAGAAGTGGTAAAGTTGCTTTAAGCCCAGTCACTTTCACTTCGAACGATCACCTTCGCCGCATTATCGAGCGTATCGTGACACCTCTAGGTCGTCAGATCAATGACTCCACTCCATACGTGGATGCTCGTTTGAAAGATGGATCCCGTGTGAATGCCGTGATTGAGCCGTTGTCTATTGATGGCCCCGCACTGACTATTCGTAAGTTCAAAAAAGGTGGTATCACTGCGGAGAAGTACATGGAGTACGGCAGTATCACAAAGAACATGATCGACTTCTTGCGCATCTGTGTAGAAAACGGTCTTAACGTTGTTATCTCAGGTGGTACCGGTTCCGGTAAAACCTCACTCTTAAATATGCTGTCCTCGTACATCCCGTCTAATGAACGTGTGATCACAGTCGAGGACGCGGCCGAGTTGCAACTCCAACAGGAGCACGTTGTGCGCCTTGAGACTCGTCCCGCCTCAATGGAAGGCACCAACGCCATTCATATCCGTGACTTGATTAAGAATGCCCTGCGTATGCGTCCTGACCGTATCATCGTCGGTGAGTGCCGTGACGGCGCCGCACTTGATATGCTGCAAGCAATGAATACAGGTCACGATGGCTCTATGACTACAACTCACGCTAACAGTCCTCGTGAGTGTATTGCCCGTCTTGAAACTCTTTCGATGATGTCGGGCATGGATCTTCCGGTGCGTGCGATTCGCGAGCAAATTGCGGGCGCAGTGAACTTGATCGTTCAGATCTCTCGTCTATCAGATGGTAGCCGTAAAATTTTGAGCATCACTGAAGTGGCCGGTATGCAAGGCGACATTGTGACTCTTGCAGAGATCTTCCGCTTTAAAGAAACTGGTTACGATAAGAATCGTAAAATCCAAGGTATCTTCCAAGCGACTGGTACGATCCCAAGCTTTATTCAAAAGCTCAGCGATAAAGGCGTTGTGATTCCGCGTGAGATCTTCTCCAACGATCCCGCCGCCGCTAAAGCTCCGGCGGGCGGGCCCGCGCCGGGTGGTGCCCCGACGGGATTGCCGAAAATGCCGGGACCTGTGGTTCCGCCAAAGAAGGTGGGATAGCGTATGAGCTTTTTATTCAACGAATGGATCATGATTCCTCTTTTTGGTATCTGCGTGTTCTTGATCGTCATCCTATGGGCTGAGAAAGCTCTGGCGTGGCTTCACAAGCGCAGCTTAGGCCAACGTGAAGAAGTCGTAAAAATCATGCGACTGATGGGTATGGACGTTGAAGAAAAAAAGATCACCGTTTTAATTTTGCTGATGAGCTTCGGTATCGGTGCTCTGGTATTCCTCGTATTCTGGCCAAATATTCTTATTGGAACTTTCTTTGGCGCCTCTATTACCATCGCCGGATGGCAGCTTCCATTATTGCTTGTGCGCATGATGTATGAAAAACGCTGCAGTCAATTCGTAGATCAAATGGTGGACGGTGTGACTATCATGGCAAATGGTATTAAAGCGGGATCCAATCCTCAAGAATCCATGAAGCGCGTGGTAGAGATCATGGGAAATCCCATCAGTCAGGAATTCTCGCAAGTCCTTTATCAAATGCAGGTGGGTGATAGTTTCGAGAGCGCGCTCAATGACTTGGGAAATCGCATCCCACGCCCTGATGTGCAGATGTTTGTAACGTCAATCAACATCTTAAAAGAAACCGGTGGTAACTTGGCCGAGACTTTCCAGACCATCGTCGTAGTGATTCGTGAGAGACAAAAGGTCGAGAAAAAAATTCAGGCATTAACGGCGCAAGGCCTCATGCAAGGTATCATCGTCACTTTAGTTCCATTCTTTTTGATGGCGGTATTTTTCGTCGTCGATCCTACGTTCATCAAACCCATGTTTACCACCACCCTTGGTCTAGTGTTGCTGTTCGCCATGCTGGCTCTGCAAATTATCGGTGGTGTCGTCATCAAAAAAGTTGTTACTATTAAAGTGTAGTCTGTCAGTTTCAGGGAAGAGGTAGACATAATGAAGAAGACTCTCTTGGCGTTGGCTGTTCTTATCACAGCACAAGCGCACGCGCTTGTGGACATGAAGAATGCCAACTACTCCAATACATGGATTGATATGGATGTACCAGGCACAGGGTACGATCTTAAGATTATCAGAACATACAACAGCCGTTCACTTTTCAACGGTATGTTTGGTTTTGGATGGTGTTCTGATTTCGAAACCAGCATGGAAATCAATGCTGAGGGAAATCTGAAGGTGAAAGAGTGCGGTGGCGGTCTTGAAGTGACTTACTCTCCTCGTGAGGTAACTCGCAAAGACGTTGAGAACACAATCGCGCAAATCATCAACAAGATGAAAACTGAAAAGAAAGTTGGCGTGACTGAGGCTTATATCAATGGCCTTAAAACTTCACTTCTTGAAGACGATAACGCGCGCTCTGAGCTTGCTCACAAGTACGGCATTGTAGTTCCCGTTAAGGAAGGCACAAAGTTCTACGCGAATGGTAAGGAAGTTGAAAATATCACTTTCAACAAAACTTACTATACGCGGACTCTTGCTGACGGCAGCAACCAGCGCTTCAGCCCACAAGGTAAGCTGACTCATATTTACGATAAAAACGGCAATTACTTGAAGTTTGAATACGACAAAGACGTCGTCGCGAAAGTTGAAGACAATGCGGGTCGCCGCCTGAACTTCAAGTACTATCAAAACAAAAAAGTTAAATCGATCACTGGTCCAAATGGTTTGAATGTTGATTATAAGTTCGCAAACCTTGATGACCTTTCCTCTGTAAAGAATGCTTGGCAGAAGACTTATACTTACGAGTATGACGATCTTCACAACTTAACCAAAGCTAGCTGGCCAGATAAGACGTTTATCTCTATCAAATACGATAAGCAAAAAGACTGGGTGACGGCGTTTGCAGATCGTGACAAGTGCGTAGAGTCTTACAAGTACGAATTCTCACAGAACGATCCAAACAATCACTATTGGTCATCAGTTAAAAAAGTTTGCGGTAAAGAAGTAGTTGCAGATAATAAGTACGAGTTCTGGCATCAACAACGTCCAGATGGCCAATACTTCCTGCAACGTGTGATGACGACTGTAAATGGTAACGTGACAGATATCAGC
>JAGIAF010000014.1 GCA_017745015.1 Bdellovibrio sp.
GAGCAAGGTTTCTGGCTTGAGCTTCCCAGTCAGCCGGGGAACCTTTTTGCAATTTGCCTAAGAGCCTTTCGAAGGCTCCCATTTTATCCATAAATGTTGGAGCAGAAGCTTTAAATGCCGGTGTGCCTTTAAGATACTCTACCAATACCGGAAGAGATTGCTCTTTCTCAAAAGCTCTTAGCATATCCAACGAAAGAACATTCGTTGTGCCTTCCCAAATCGAGAAGACTTGAGCATCACGCAAGAGCTTTGGAAGTCCCGTGTCCTCGACATAACCAGCTCCTCCGAACATCTCCACAACTTCGCTGGAAATTGTGATAGCTTTTTTCGCTGTGTAAAGTTTTAAAACCGGAGTCAATGTGCGGAGAAGAGTGCGCTCTTTCGCCGTGATTTCTCCGACTTCGTCTTTACCTAACAGGTGAGCGATGTGGAACGAGAAAGCGAAACAACGACGGAAATCTTCTTCAAGCCAACGAAGGGTTTCTTGGTGAAGGGGGTGGTCAATCAGAAGTTTGCCAAAGGCCTTGCGTTTGCGAGAATAGTCTTGTGCTAAATCCAAAGCGCGACGGGCATGCCCAAGAGCGCAAATTGAATTGTAGATACGCGTGATATTTAAGACGCTGGCGATTTTCTTAATGCCATCGCCTTCACCGCCTACCATGCGCGCCGGTGTACCTTGTAGGCTGAGCTCTGCTGTTGGAAGAGCTTTGGTTCCAAGCTTGTCTTTGAGACGATGAATTTGAATGTGATTCAATTGTTCTTGGTCGTTACGCAACTCTAGATAAAACAAGCTTAAGCCTTTAGAGCCTGCAGCCGCACCATCAGGACGCGCCAAGGTTAAGGCCATTTGCGAAGTGGTTGCTGAAGTGAACCATTTAGTTCCATGCAAAGAGTGAGTCGCGCCAAAGGAGCTTTCACCCGCAAGAGGATGAGCGTCGGTAGAAGTACCACTGACATCAGAACCTCCGGTACGTTCGGTCATCCATTGTCCCGCTGTCCAAAAAGACTTTGGGTCACGAGATGTCAGGTGAGGAATGGCGCGGGCTTTCAATTCTGGAGTCCCATATAACTCCAGAGCGCGAGCAGCACCGTCCGTCATCGCCAGAGGGCAAGAGAATATCGCGGAGCTTGGAGAGTAAAGGTAAAGCAGAGCCATCTGGTAAACGCGAGAGAAGGCGCCAAAATGACGATCATAAGCTGTGGCTACGATACCTTCTTCAGCGGCAACTTTCTCAAGTTGCTTCCAGCCATTGGAAACTTTGATTTCATCAATACGACGACCCCACGGATCGAAAGGGATATGAACCGGCGGGTGAGCTTCAGCATCCTGTGCCCATTCCAGCATTTCTCCGGCGCAGCGGTCACCCAGCTTTTCCAGGTGAGGTAGAGCGACTTTTTGGCAATCTGCTGGCAGAACATTTTTCAAAAACTTCTGCAGGGTCGAATCGGACTTAAAAGTATTCGTCAGTGTCGGGCCGTCTTGATAAAAGTTTTTCATGGTATCTAGTGTAGGATGCTCTAGAGAGCGGTACAACTCTCTGTGATTCGACTCGGCCTTTTTTTTATTGCCGGACGGTAACAGACTTCATATACAGGCCCCTCTTAATTGGGGGGGGATATGTCTCGTTGGATTCTTGTATTTGGGTTGATTGCTTTGGTGTCCTGTACATCAAATAACTCCAACCAGGTTGCAGCTGGTAACAACAGCGCTATTGTGAACGGGACTGAAGTCCAAGAGAAAGACCCTATCTTAGCGAGCATTGTCTCTGTTTATGATCTTAAAAAAGCCGGCCTTTGCACAGGTTCCTTGATCGCTCCCGGCATCGTCTTGACGGCCGCTCATTGCATTACCTCAAAACCTTCTGATCTTCGTGTGATCTTCGGAACGAATGTTGATGAGTGGTTGAATGCTCGCGAGCCAGACGTCAAAGCGGAGCACATTCGCAATGTTCTTGCGACCAGAGTTCATCCCGACTGGAGCTATGAAAAGAATCAAGAAACTGAAACTGATTGGCATGATATTGCCTTGGTAAAATTCAAGGGCGATATCCCAGAAGGTTTCAAGCCAGCGACGATTTTGCAAGATGCAAAAGTTCTTGTTCGCGGAACGATGGTGACGATCGCAGGTTACGGAGTGAACTCCGTTGAAACTCCAGAAATAGATCCTAAGAGCGTTAAGAATCTTGAGCAAGCGATCGAAAATGGCGACGTTTATTGTGATGAGCCAAGAAAAATCTGCTTCAAAGCAGAGTACAGTGGTGACGGACAATTGAGAATGGCGAAAGCTCCAATTTCTTCTGTTCAAGAAACAGAAGTTCGCTTGGATGAAAAGCTTGCTGGTACATGCGGTGGCGACTCAGGTGGTCCGGCTTACATCGAAAAAGACGGCGTTTTCTATTTATTCGGTATCACGAGCCGTGGTAGTGCACTTTGCAACAGCACAGGCGTTTACACAAATGCACTTTCATTTGCGACTTGGTTGAACCCAATCATCAAAGAATGGCAAGAGGCTGCTGTCTCAAAATAAGACAGTGCAGTAGCATAAGTTGCCAGCTGTATAGCAAATGTTGAGAGTGAGGGAGCTGAAAGGCTCCCTTATTTGTTTTTAGGCGGCAAGGCTCTTGCATTCTTAAGTTGTGAGAATTATTTAAAAAAGGAAGTCGCCCATGATGCTTATAAAAACCATGATCCCTGCCGTGCTGTTTTCTTTGTCTGCCTTTGCATCAGTGCAAGGCAAAGTGACGATCAAAATTGATTCAACCAACGCCCAGGTGACTCTTCAAGGCATGTCCGTGAAGGAAGGCGATAAAGTTACTTTGATTGAGAAGACTTGCCAGGGGCCGAAAGTGAAACTGTGTCGCACAGATAAAGTCGGTACGGCAACGGTGTCTCGTGTTATCAACGAAAAAGCTTCTGAAATCACTGTCGATGGCAAAGCTCCTTTGAAAGAAGGCTTGCTCATCGAAAAGCAATAGTGCTTTAGAAGTGTGCGACCGCTCCAAGGGTGATCATATGAAGCTCCTTCGTAAGATCGCCTTTGTCGTTAGTAAGAACCTCTTGGTCGGCGCTGTCATGGCGATATTCCACATAGACCTTTAAATGTTCCGACAATTTAAACTTATCACCCAGGGTCCAGACATTGGCTTTGTCTGTTCCAGTATAATATGCGCCAGTGCTGTTATTCAAAGCATCCAGCTCTCCCGCGCCGAGGACAGATTCATAGCGAAGCCCAATGGAATGCTTGTCCCAAACATAAACCATCTGACTTGAGATGGACTGAGCATAAATTTGCGAGCCACCATCTGGTGTTTGAGTTCGAGCATCATAGGATACTGACCAAGTAAAATTATCGCTGAATTTATAGGTTGCCCAAATATTCGAAGTGGATTTGTCGATCTTAAGTGTCGGCGTCACAGGATCGGTATCTGTACCTGTGTAATAGCCCGCAAACCAAAGGAATCTTCCGGCTACTCCCGTTGCAGAAAGCTCTGTTGTCTTTGTCGGAGTGTAGTCATCGCCGAATTGGTTGTAGGTGCTGCGATTGTAAGTGCTGAGAGAGACAGCTAGGAATTCTCCAGGATTGAAGCGAAGACGCATCCCTTCATTATATCCGGGAACGATACCTTGATAGGCAACGGTGTTCGCATAGAAGGCATTTTCGTTTTTTAGCGCAGATTCAAATCCCAAAGTTGAGCAGAGGCGTCCTCCACCGACGGACCATTCTGGAGCTATTTTATAATAGACTTCCAGTTGATCGAGCGTCCCGATATTGCTTTTTGTATTTCCAGCCGGGGAGGTATATTCCGTGGGAACGTACGCGAGTCGAGCAAAGAGAGAGAGTTCTTCTGTCTCTTTGGTCAGGATCAGTTGGGCGCTATGAAAGTGGTACTGGTCATTGAGCGCACCGCCAGAAGCCGGGTAGGGATTGCTACCAGATGAAAGAAAGTTGTAGTCAAATGCCGCTTCACCTTGTGCCGTGATGCCGCTGATATCGATTGCGTGTGCAGGAATGCCCAGAAGTGCGCTTAAGGCGATGATTGAAAAAGCAGTTTTCTTCACGCAGAGACCCTTTTAACAGAATTTTGATAAACTCATTCCCGACCTTTATCGGGAGGCCGAAACTATAGTTAAGTCTAGTTCCATACCGACTCTTAAAAATCAGTGAACAATAAAGTAAGTCCTGCAGTGTCCAGGACCTTGGTCTACGAACACATCAAATGTTCGATCGCTGGACTTATGGGTTTTCTGTCTCGTTCCGAAAAGTTCATTGTTAAAGAATTTTTATTTTCCAACATGGGAACAGGAAATATATGAAGAACACATCATTAAGTTCATGGGTGAAGGGTATTAAAGGTCGTCTTCTTTTCGTGGCGATCTTTCCGTTTGTGGCATTTGGTATTATTTTTACCTTTACGTACTCGGGACTGGATACACTTAGTGAGCTATTGAAAAGTGCCCACACTGATATCCTTCCAAATATCTCTGCTCTTGATGACATGCGAATCGCTGAGAATAAATTCGGTTATCGTGTTTGGGAAGGGATTGTAAATCCAGAAGATCGTCCGGAAGTAATTAAAGAAGCCCATGAAACAATGAAGATGTTTAATGATGCTTATCAGAAGTATGTAAACAGCAGCTTCGATCCGGATGAAAAAGTAATTTACGATCAATATAAAGATAAGTTCCCAGTTTACATGTCGACAGCGAAAACAATCTTAGAGGGACTTGAAAAGGGCACTCCTGAAGCTGTTGCGGATTCTCGCAAACTCTTGGATGAAAATCTTCATCATATCGCCGGTGAGCTCGAATCTTTCAACGAGAAAGTCACTGATCACTATGATAAGAGAGCAGAGGCTGAAGGCAAAGAGTTTGTAAAAGCTCGGTCACACATTTTGAATTTAATGATTATGGTCACGGTTTGTGCGGGCTTGGCAATTCTAGCTCTGCTTCTTATCACGGCTGCAAAAATTGCGAGTGCAGTGGGTTCGATCGCGAGTGGTCTGACAGAGTCAGGTGGCCGCGTAGTGGATGCTGTTGCGCAATTGAGTGAGGCCGGTAATAGCTTGTCGCAAAACTCTACGGAAGCAGCAGCTTCCTTAGAAGAAACAGTGGCAGCTCTTGAAGAACTTTCTTCGATGGTGCAAATGAATTCAGATAACGCCAAACAGGCAGCGGCTTTGTCGGCGTCTTCTCGTGATGCAGCAGAACGCGGCGAGAATGAAATCAAGTCATTGATCGTATCTATGAGTGAAATTTCCAGTTCTTCTAAGAAAATCGAAGAGATTATTTCGGTCATTGACGATATCGCCTTCCAGACAAATTTGTTGGCCTTGAATGCGGCAGTAGAAGCTGCGCGTGCTGGTGAGCAAGGTAAAGGTTTCGCCGTTGTTGCCGAAGCAGTTCGCGCCTTGGCGCAAAGAAGTGCCTCTTCCGCGAAAGATATCGAGCACCTGATCAAAGAATCTGTTGAGCAAGTGGATCGTGGCAGTAAAGTCGCTGACCAGAGTGGTGAAGTGCTTGCTAATATCGTGAGCTCGATCAAAAAGGTTTCTGATCTAAATAATGAAATCGCAGCGGCAAGTTCTGAGCAAACAACGGGTATCCAGCAAATTTCAAAAGCGATGAATCAGTTGGATCAATCTTCTCAGTCCAATGCGGCCTCTGCGGAAGAGATTGCGGCGACAAGTTCAGAGATCGACAATTTGGCTCGTCACACACAACAACTCACTGTGGATTTGAATGTTGCAGTGCTAGGTTCTATGAGTGATGACACGGAAATGCCTAAGGCTGGGGAAAAAGCTTCGAAGAAGTTGAAAGCGAAGTCTTCACAGGCTCCGACAGCGAAAGTGATTCCGATGAGTCGTCCGGCTTCTTCAATCAAAGCAGCAGCGAAGACGGCCCAAGAAGCGATCCCATTTGACGATGAACCCCGAGCAAAAATCGGGAATACAGACGGCTTCTAGTCTCATTATTAGAATTCAGGGGGAAATATGCCCTTAGGTCGAGTGAAAGACCATTTCCCCTGTGTTCAATGACATACACTCAAGTTACAATTAGGGGATGACCGAGTCCCCACAAAAAATGATTATGGTGAGCGTTGATCTCTTTACTGAAGGGGTTCCGCTTTCTGCAGACGTCTACACACGCCTTCCTTCGGGGCAATATCTGCTCGTTGGAAAGAAGGGTGAAAAGAGTAATTTCCGCACGCTTCATATGACTGCGCAAAAGAAGGCCGAGCTTTATGTGCGTGGATCTGACTATGATGCCGTTATTCAATTCAATTTAGCTCTGACTAAAACTGCTGTTATGAAGCCTGAGATTTCGACTCACTTGAAGGTGAATTTAATCTCGGGCCTTGCTGACTCTGCGATCAATGATCTTGTGGATCGCAAGGTTGTGATGGGCTCCTATGACCGTGTGAAGCAGCTTTCTGGTTTTATTAAAGACACTGTTTCTCAAGTGAAAGACATTGACAAGCTTTTGGATCTTTTAGGGAAGCTTCCTAAGGACAGCGCGGCTCATGGTATGGCGACGGCGGCAGTGTCACTTTTGATTTGTGAACAGATGGAGATCACCTCCAAGACGACTTTGGAAAAAGTCACCTTGGGTGCCCTATTACATGATATTGGTCTTAAAGAGATTCCTGCGGCAATCTTGGATAAACCTCGTGCCGAAAGAACAGTTGAAGAAAGCACATTCTATGAGTCGCACACTCTGCGTGGAGTGGAGCTTTTGCAGGAGCTAAAAGAGATTCCTTCGGATGTTTTAGCTATTATCCTTGAGCATCATGAGAACGCTATTGGCATGGGCTATCCTCGTCGCATTCGTGATATAAAGATGAATCCTTTGGCGAGGATTGTCGGAGTTGCCAATTACTTTATGGAGCTTCTGCATGATGGAGTCGGCGACATGAAATCACCGGAAGAGGCGCTTCACTATATGGAAGTGACTTTGGGGCTTCCATTTAATAAACAAGTTTTCCAAGCACTTAAAGATGTTGTTCAAGCGCAACAAATCAAAAAGCCCGGGTAGCCGGGCTTTTTTTAGATCTTCGCAGAGACCCAAATAAATCCGCTGAGACCTTTAGCTTTATTGATCTCCGGTGTGATATCAGGGTCCATCACCCAATAAGCTCTGTTCTTGCTGTATTCAATTCCGGCGCCGACTGAGACGAACTTATTCACGGCTTTTTCGATGGCCACCTTCATGCTGGCAGCGAACGGATTATCATAATAAGCATCGCCGGATTTATTGCTGACGAACTGACTTGCATCAACGGCGAAAGAAATAGTTCCAAATTCTGCCGTGGGAAAGCTGAGTTTGATCACTTGGCGAACTGCAGAGGCTGCAAAGGCCTCGACCCCTTCAAAGACATAATATTCGCTATTCAAAACCAAGTAGGCTTTGTCTCCAGCTTTCGTGGAGTCATAGATCAAGCTCACTTTGTCGAAGTGAGTTTGCAAAGTATTGGACTTTTCTTTCTGACTGTTGCGAGTCAACTCCAGTTCGCGTTCTGCATCGACACTGAATGAACCTTCGCCCACTTTCTGATTTACACCGAGACGGGGACGGGCATCCACCGAGGCTGCGTTGTCCTTGAGGCCGAAATCGTTAGTGAATGTTTCAAGCTCTATGCGACCCGTCGTTTTGTTCACGCGGGCATAGCCTCGCACCTTCACTCCCATAAAAAACGTGTCACGAGTCTTGTCCATGGCATTCAGTTTCGAATCGTAACTAGGAGCGCGGATTTGCATCAATCCGCCATAGAGACTCGATGTGGTTCCATATTCATCAATGATCGAGTTCGCCAGGGGAGTGGAAAATTGACTTTGCATCGCAAAACCCACTGCATTCATTTCAAAGCGGCCGTCACGTGTATCAAAGTCCGAGTGCATGATAAAGCCACGAGCTTTTGAGCCTTGGCCGAGGTCTTTTGTAAATTGCAGGCCCGCCGTGGTCCCTTCGTTACTTACTTTCAAGCGTACGATAGGGTCGTCTTCTTTCATCTCCGCAAAGCCCTTGAGATTTGCTTGCACCCATCGTGATGTTTTGGGCAAATACGCATGGTACTTGTTTTTGCGCTCTGAAGATTCAACCTGGGAGACACCAGAGATTGGTCCTAAGATACGAGTCGAAACATCCACCGCGCCTTGAACTGTGTTTTGCCCCGTGTTCACAATTTGGGAATAGTTCTGAATAAAGTAAACTCCCGAAGAGGGATCTCGGAAATGGTATACAAGATGTCCATCGCCATCTTTGCCTTTGGAATCCTTTTGCCAGATGCCGGAATGCAGCCCCACGTTATCAAAGCCCAAGGCCGTTGCATGCTCCGAGAGATAGCGATGGATGTCTCCGCAAATGCCGCCATTGAGTTTGTGATCAAGAGCATTTTCGAAGAGCTTCTCCATGTCGGATTCATTTTCAGTTTTTGAGCTATAGCCCTCTGCCAGACGGGAACCCATAAATGAAAGATAAGCCAATTTTTCTGGAAGACTCATGCGCGGTCCAAAATCGCGAGCGATACGGAGCGAGTCGTGATAGCTTTGCGCTCCCGGAATGATCCCAGATCCTGTGCCGAAGGAAGCTTTGTACATAGTCACAGCATTGCTGTAACCGAGTTGATCATTGTAAAAGACTTCTTTGATTCGGAAAGGGTGAATGTCGTACTTACCACCAAGGTTCTGCGCCTTGTAATAGATGACACCATCGAAGAGGTTGTTGCTGCCAAGGCTATTACGGATATCTTGCAGAGATTTTGATGCCAACTCGTGTTGAGACTCCTCTGGGGCAGAGATGGTAAGTTCATATCCATTGGTGAACGTGAGTCCTAAGACAGCCGCGATTGTAAACGTACGATAGTAATTCATGAAGCCTCTTAACGTACAGGGTTGTACTTATTATTTCGGAGAAAGGCTCATGGTTGTTAATAGCGTTGTTGAGAATTTAATGAGTTACAAATCTCATCGCGAGACGATTAGCTTTCCAAGGGCGGCCTTTGTCGAATAGGACTCGGGAGTTTGCGAGTTCTTACGCACAGAAACTTCACTCTGAAGCTCCTTGGTTTTCGAACTATATGTGGATAGCCCCATGACTTCATAAGAGTTGTTGGAGTCGACGAACTGCTCTTCATATTGCTTGGTCACTTTGCGTTCCTTATGGCGATATTTTTCAACTAGGACACGGCTCCAGGACGACCACTTACGTCCTGTTGCCGATGTGGTTTTTAAATCGGCAACGACCTCGTGAGTGCGACGTGAACCTTCTTTGGTAGTCGTGACGTTGATAGTGCCCTCAGCATTGGGGCAGTGAACCTCATAGCTTATTTCGCTGTAGCTTTCGGTTTTATAGAATGAGGAGGTGCGTACACAGGCGCTGTCTAAATCGACAAGCTCTGGTGCCTCGGGGAAGTAATAGGCGAAGTCCTCGGCATTGATTTCCGCAGCGTGAAGAGCTGAAGATGAAAGCAGGATCGTGATCATAAAAAAGAATGAAGTAGGATGTTTCATAGGAACAGCCTAAGGGATGAATATTGAAGGAATGTGAAATGCGCAAGTTGAGACAGTGACTGTCTCAAATGCGAGAAAAAAGAGGAGAACCGAGTCTCCTCTTTCTTACTTATTCTTAAAATCAATGAACGTCGCGGTCCCGACGAGATCGAGGTTGATTCACATCAGTATCAAAGCTGGTGCGATTGATTCTTTCTTCGCCTGGCGAGCGTTCAGGATTTTCAGAAAGCGAGTCTTTGAATTCAGTGAATTTCTTACTCGCTTCCTCTTTACTGAGGCCGTAAGCTTTTTGAATTTGACCTTCCAATTTGGAGAAGTCACCTTTCATGCTTTCAATTTGGTCGTCTGAGAGTTTTCCCCAGGCAGACTTGATTTTGCCTTTAAGAATCTTCCAGTCGCCAGTGACTGTATCTTTGTTCATAAAGTCCTCCTTGGCATGGATCTGTCTTTAGCTAACACCCGAAGGCTGGAGGAGGGAAGAGGACCTATGATTAGAAATATCTGAGACTATTTGGATTTCTTTGGCTTTTTAGATTTCGCTTCGATTTCGTCAGCTTTGCGGTTCTCGAGCTTTTTGTTTGAAAGCATATCAAGAGCTTCTAGACGGATGTCTGAAAGCTCCTCGCAAGTGACAAGCATCTCTTTGTCTTGGCAGGCTTCATAGACTTTTCTTTGAATACGATTCCAGGACTGGAACCATTCACCGGCATCTTCCAGTTCTTTTTTAGAGACGGGATCCAGGCGAGGAACCTTCGCCAAGTTGGGAAGGAGCTTCTCCATATAGAGGTCTTTTTGCATTTGTTGAAGATCGTGAAATTCCTCATAGGAGAACATCCAATAAGGAGGCTCTGACATGTCAATCTGCTCGCCGGGAGCTTCTTTGTCTTTTGCGGCCGCGCCGGGAGGTGCGGCAACTTCTTCAGCGAAACTAGTGAGCGAAAAAGCAAGAGCGATCACAAGAACTAAGGAGGGTAATTTCATTAGCGAGCTCCACCGGCTGTTTTTTCAACTGATGCCACCATGCGAGAGTTGCCAGAATTGCGAAGTGAATCTTCGATTGCTAGCAAAGAGTTTTGATAGTTACCAGAACCGCGACGAACCACTGTGAATCCCTTGTGAGGATCGCAGTCATTTACGTCAGTCATACGCATATCAGCTTGAGCGCGGGTGCCGAAAGAATTCGCAAGACTGTTGGCGCCGTAAGTACCTGTGAAGAAGTCAAAACGATTGCGGCCCTTAATGGCGCCACCGGTGTCTTGAACTACGAAGTAGCCTGGGTGAACCATCGCGCGACCATTTGGCAATTGAATGACCTTACCTTTCATTGAAGGCATTTGAATGATATCCCCCATACGGTAATAGCGTGGGTCAGCGGCCACAGAAATAAATGGAATCAGACAAGCACCACTAGCACCGAAAGCCGTACCGCAAGAACCCATTTTCAGCTTCTTACCCGTGTACGTAAGCAACTTATTACCTGGCATGATACCTGAGCCTTGCATGCGCACTTGCCTGCGGAATTTAGGGCAAGGAGTTGAGCCCGAGCAATAGTCGCTCATTTTGGGAATAAAGTATGTTGAAGATCTCGCTACATTATTAGAGCACATGCTTGAGTAGCCGATTTCAGAGAACACGATGATGGCAATGAAGAGTTTCCAATTTGTTTTCATACCGGAATACAAAAGCAAAAAGAGGACCACTCGTATTCAAATTTAGGGGTACTTCAATGTAGGCAACCTAAACACTGTATGTAAACATCTACACATTCTCAGAGTGGGAAATGTCTAAATGAGACGGCAAGGGCCCCCTTTTTAGGGAGCGCCTTGTGCAAGATGAGACAGTAAATCATGGGAGAGATTTTTGTTCTGAGCTTTGTTAGCGATATCACCCAGGCTCAGCATACCAACCAATCTCTTAGAGCGATTCACCACAGGATAGCGGCGAACTTTATTCGAGATCATCTCTTGAGCGGCCACGGCGATGTCTTCGTCATCGAAGCAATAGTCGATTCCTTGGGTCATGACTTGTTCAACTGTGGTGTTGCGGGGATCACGGCCTTCTGCAACGACACGAAGGACGATATCGCGGTCGGTGATCATGCCGATCATTTTGTCGTTACGTTCAACGGGAAGGGATCCGTAGTCTCCACGGACCATCATTTGGGCTGCCTCCAGCACGGAGTGTTCGCAGTTGATCACGTCCGCGCGAGGTCTCATGACGTCTTTGACTTTCATAATGACTCCTTTTCATTAGAGCATGATCTAATCTTGCTCTAATGGGGCCATGTATTTTCGTCGACGGGATTACTTGCCAGGCTTGGCGCAGAGGCCCGCTTTTTGACAACGAAGCATATCGCCTGTGTGTTGGTGCATTTCGTTCAACGTGTAACCAAGCTCTTGGTCGTAGCCGGCAGCGACAGCGCCCAATTGGCCGATAGTGATGAAGTCATTTACGCCTTCAAATGCATCTGGGCTGTAAGCTTGTTTGCTAGAAGTCGATTTAAAGATAAGTGGTTTGTTAGAACGAAGGTTTTTCAAGAAGCGGCCACGTTGGTCGCGTGCTTTGTTCAAACCACCGCTGAAGCTCTTCCAGCATTTAACTTCCGCGATACGAACAACACGGTTGGAGTTGTGATCAAATACAACCACGTCCAATTCGCCAATGGTTCTTGTGCCATCGCCATATGCGATCCCAACAACAACTTCGAATTGAGGAGCAGGGAATTGTTTTTGAACATCAAGACGAGCGACTTCTTCACAGATAGCGCCGGCGTCTTCATAGCTGCGAGGGATGCTTTTTAGAGCTTCAAAGTCTTCTGCCCAGTTTGCGGCAAGAACGTTAAGTGAAAAGAACAGTGCGCCTAAAAGTGCGAATAACTTCATCTAAATCCCCCAAGAATCGTTAATGTGTTCGAAGTAAGTCTCCTAGGCATGGCTGGGAGACAACCGATTTTTATCTTTTCCAAAATGCGCATTGCGCAGAGGCTACGCACTGTGAAGTTTTTTCCCGTATTTGAAAGGAACCTCGCGTCTTGTTAGTCTTGGACAGCCTCGGTAATTAACCGTATATTGAGCGCTATTCAAAAAGGTGTTCGAAATGAATAAAGTTTGGTGGAAAGAAACCGTCGTTTATCAAGTTTACCCGCGTAGCTTCAAAGACTCTAATGGAGATGGCATTGGCGATCTTCAAGGTCTGATTTCAAAGCTCGATTACTTGAAAGATCTTGGTATCGGTGTGATCTGGATTTGTCCGATGTACAAATCACCGATGGACGACAACGGTTATGACATCAGCGACTACCAAGCGATTCATGAAGAGTTCGGCACGATGGCGGACTTTGATCAATTGATGGCGGAGTGCAAACGTCGCGATATCCGTTTGATCATTGATTTGGTTATCAACCATACCAGCGACGAACATCCTTGGTTCTTGGAATCTCGTTCTTCAAAAGATAATCCAAAACGCGACTGGTACATTTGGCGCGATGGTAAAGACGGTAAAGAGCCGAACAACTGGGAAAGCATCTTCGGCGGTCCAGCTTGGAAGTACGACGAAAAAACTAAGCAGTACTTTATGCACATCTTCTCTTCACGTCAGCCGGATTTGAACTGGGAGAACTTGGACATGCGCCAAGCAGTTTATTCTATGATTCGCTGGTGGTTGGATCGTGGTATTGATGGTTTCCGTATCGATGCCATCAGCCACGCTCGTAAAGAGCCAGGCTTGGCGGATATGCCAAATCCTAAGGGTCTTGAGTACGTACCCTCATACGATAAACACATGAATGTTCCGGGCATTCAAACATACATTCGCGATCTTTGTGATAACACTTTCAATCACTACAACATCATGACGGTGGGTGAAGCGAATGGTGTATCGGCAGAAAATGCGGATGAATGGGTGGGAGAAGAGCAAAAGAAATTCAACATGCTCATCCAATTTGAGCACGTGGGTCTTTGGGATAAAAATCCTGATCAACGCTTTAACATGCAGGATCTGAAGAGGGTATTCTCACGTTGGCAGAAAGGTCTTGAAAACCGTGGTTGGAATGCTTTGTTCGTAGAAAACCACGACGTGCCTCGTATTATCTCTAAATGGGGTGAAACAGGTGCTATGTGGCGTGAAAGTGCAACAGCCATTGCGATGATGTATTTCAATATGCAGGGCACGCCTTTCATCTATCAAGGTCAAGAAATCGGAATGACGAACACTCAATTCGACGGGCCTCAGGATTTCAATGACGTCTCAGCGAAAAACTATTTTACGAACCGTCGTAAGCAAGGGGCTTCCGATAAAGAAATCACGGCGGAGTTAACACCAACAACTCGTGATAATGCCAGAACACCAATGCAGTGGAATGCAGAGAAGAATGCGGGATTCTCTACGGGAGCACCGTGGCTGAAAACGAATCCTAACTATCCGCAAATCAACGTTGAAACTGAACAGAAGGATCCAAATTCAATTTTGAACTTCTATCGCAAGCTGATTCAAATTCGTAAGAATAACGAGGTGATGGTTTATGGCTCCTATGATTTGGTGTTGCCAGAGCATCAGCAAGTTTATGCTTATACCCGTACCTTGGGTTCAGCTAAAGTTCTTGTGATCAGCAATTTGACGAAGACAGCGGCAAGCTGTGATTTTGCCGGAATGGAATTGCATTCCGATAAGCTGATGCTTCAAAACTATGAGGTGTCTGCACACGGTGCGGTTTCAAAAATTGAGCTTCGTCCTTTCGAAGCTCGTATGTACCGTCTTAATTAGAAAGCGTTTGCAGAAGAATCTGATTGAGCTCGGTGGGTTTTTCAAGGGGCACAAAGTGCCCCGCACCCTCAATCAGATGCAGCTTCGAGCGACGCACGGCCTTGTGAAAGGCTTCGATTTTATCTTTGGGAGTGATCATATCTTGCACTCCGCCCACCAAGGTCATTGGAAATTTCAAAGAGTTTAATTGGATTCTCAAATCATGACGATCCAACGTCGCCATCATTTGATTCAAATACATTTCTGATGTGTTAGAGGCGGCCATTTCACGCACTACATTGGCGATCTCGGGATTGGCGTACGCATCGGGATGCAAATAGTGACGAAGCTCCCGATCAGACAATCCTTTAAAAGAGGCTTTTTGCAGCAGTGTCTTCATTTGCAGTCGAGTTTTGATTTCAGCGTCGGGTAGAGCCGTGCCGGTAGAACCGATGAGGACGAGATGTCCAATACGGTCTGGGTTTTGAGTCGCAAAGACTTGAGCTACATAAGCTCCCATTGAAAAACCCACGAGATGCAGTTTCTTTACCGGAACTTTATCAAGCGCGGCTAACATCTCTTGTAAATTGCGACGATTTCGCAAATCCACGACCTCACAAGAAGCGACCTCTGACAAAGATTCTTGTTGATGCTGCCAGAGGCGCTCATCGCAAAGAAAGCCTGGTAAAAATACTACTGTTTGCTCGTCCATACCCTGGATTCTAGCAGATGTAGGAGGTCTCTGCGTACACAAAAATCTTTCCTCGGCCACCGATCCTAGGTCCGTTTACAGCCTTGATGAAACACAATAAAGTTTAGTTTTGAATTTAGGAATTTTATGGAAAACAAAAGATATATCGAGTTCACCGAAAGAATGGCGGGATACTATATCCCCCGAAAATTTTCTCTTGCAGCATTGTATCCTTTGAGTCGAGCGGAGTTCACTTCCGCAAATGATGTCGGACTCCGAAAGGATTTTGAATTTACAATGACCATTCATGTTCCTGATCTCGAAAAGTTTTTGCAGGATCACAGTCATCCTTCTGACATTACCGGAGCTATTACTGACTTCCGTTTCGGTGGGGAACTTGCGATTGAAAAGGGATATTTCCAATTATTTACCAAGCCGAGTGCGAGCCCGGATTTCGATACCGCGAAGGAAATGCATTACACGCTTTTCTTGACGGATCATGAGGGGAAGAAGTGGACCTTCTTCGGTTTTAAAGAAATTCTCAAAGAGGATATGGCGGCGCTTTGGAAACAGACGACCACGCTTTATTTCTATCTTTGGGAAGGACATTCGACTTTCGAGACTTATTCTGAAAAAGAGGTTCATGCCATCGGCAGCTTGCGAATCTCAGCTACAGATTTCTTGGAACAAATGAAGAGCTTTAAGACTAACGACACGTCGATGATAGGGCAGAATAAAAATCTTCTCCGTTACTTCAAGGCATTCACCGATGTCCTTTGGGAAAGCTATGCGCCATTCGTGTTTACCACGACGACGGCGCGTTGGAATGATCACGAATATCCAGTCAATACCACTCAAGGAGTGAAGGCCGGAGAGAAATCCTTGCATCCTCTGGATACACGGGACGGTCTGACAATTTCTTTGCAGCGGTTCAAGACTCAAGAAACTAAAGATGTCGTATTACTTTTGCATGGCCTGACAACTTCGACGGATATGTTCATTATGCCGGAGCATCAAAATATTGTGAATGTCTTGCATGAGTCAGGATATGGCGATGTGTGGTCCCTGGATTGGCGCGGCAGTGGCCGATTTACATACAATATCAATCCCCACAAGTTCACCATGGACGATGTGGCTAAATACGACATTCCAGCAGCGGTAGAATTTATTCGCGCTCAAGTCGGCGGTGATGTTCGAATTCATGTGATCGCTCACTGTGTAGGGGCCATCACCTTTATGGCGTCCTATGCCGCTGGTTACGTCACAGATATTGCCAGTATTATCGCCAACAGTGTGACACTAACTCCAAAAGTGCCATGGCCTGCGATGGTCAAAATGATGGTGGGGCCGGAGCTTTTAGAACGCGTAATGGGCTATTCCTACGTGACGCCGAAGATTCCCTATATGCCGGGGAAAGGATTCGGGAAGACCTTGTACTGGATGGAGCGCTCCTTGCGCCATGAGTGTAAAGAGCCAGCTTGTCACCTCGTCAGCTTTATGTGGGGCTGGGGTTTTCCTGCGGCCTTCAATCATCGCAATATTCATCCGGTGACTCATCGTCGCTTGATGGATCTATTCGGTGGAACGAGTTTTAACTACTATCGCCATATTCGTAAGATGCTATTGGCGAAGGCTTCGGTTTCTTACTCGGATGTCGGTGGTATTAACTATCTTGAAGAGATGAAGAAGCGCCCGATGCCACCAACCCTGCTGATTTCTGGAGCTGACAATCATATCTTTCCTGGCTCGAACAAGAAGACCTATGAGGCTCTTCAAGGGACTATCAACTCGGGCAAAGTTCAATATAAAGAATTCCCGGGTTATGGCCACCAGGACGTGTTCATAGGGCAATACTAGCGAAGTGTTTCCAAAATTGATTGAGTTTCTAAATCAACATCGAATTCAAAGCACTCAAGAAAACAATCAGAACAAAGACGTTAGAAGACTACGGATTGCGTAATGGCTCAAAGACAATGGGATTATGATTATATTGTGATCGGCTCTGGATTTGGCGGGTCGGTGATGACCTGCCGCTTAGTCGAAAAAGGTTATGACGTTTGTGTTCTGGAGCGAGGTCGCCAGTGGAAGATGCATGAGTTTCCGCGCCGCCCACAAGAGGTTCAACAAAACCTGATCTGGAAACCGCAGGATGGAAAATACGGTTTGATGGAGTTTCAGGACAGTCCTGAGAGCGACGCTATGACTCTTACGGCGAGTGGTCTTGGCGGCGGAAGTCTTCTTTATGCCAATGTCCTTTATCGAATGCCGGCAGAGTTCTTTAAAGGATGGCCAGGGTCTTACACTCGTGACCTTTTGGATCCCTATTATGATCGCGTTCTCAAGATGATGGAGGCCAAGCCTTATCCTTTTGAAAGTCAGACTTATTATAAGAACACACCCAAGACCGCGACACTCAAAAGATTGGCGGATGAAGTAGGAATTCCCGAAGGAGCTACCGAAAAACCGCGGTTTGTATTGCCACCCTTGGCGGTGCGTTTTGATGGAGATTTTCCAGGAGCTCAAGGTGTAAATTCTCACGGTGCCGTTCAATCACGTTGCAATAAATGTGGTGACTGCGACATTGGTTGCAATATTCACGCGAAGAACACGCTAGATCTAAATTATCTCTTTAGAGCTCGAAGAATTAAAAAAGAAAATCAAAAGGTCGATGTGCGCACTCACGCAGAAGTGAAACGTATTGAAAAGAAAGATGATCACTATCTGATCACTTTCGTTATTCCCGAGTTCCCGATGCGCGAGAATACTCTCAAGGCCAAGCATGTGATTTTATCAGCGGGGTCTATCGGATCGACAACATTGCTTTTGCGAATGAAAAAGGAAGGCCATCTTCCGTTGCTCAGTTCATGGCTGGGGAAGAAGTGGTGTGGTAATGGCGATCACATGTCTTTGATTTTAAACACCGAGCCCATAGTGGATGCCACCGTGGGACCCGTGATCACGGGAGCTCTCGAGTACAAGTTCAAAGATTATGATGATGGATATCCTCATGGAATGTACCTACAAGATGCGGGTTATCCTGCGGGTTTTGCGTGGTACCTCTCAGGCAAGATTCCTCAAGTCAAAGGTATCATGGGAGCGCTGAACTTGGTGGGGCAGAACGTTAAAAAGTATTTGCTTAAAATTGTTCATGCGCCCAACAGAGAAGATGTGAATGTCGGGGATTTATTCTCTCGAGTATTAGACCGTGCGGAATTTACGAAGCGCGCCTTTTTGATTTTAGGCATGGGCCGGGATAAACCCGACGGCGAAATTCAACTGCGTCCTGACAATCAACCCATTATTCGTTGGAAAATGAAGGACAGTAAAACCCATTTCGATCGAGTCCGCGCGGAGATGCGCAAGATCGCAAAAATCCTTAAAGGTTTTAACTTTGAAGTTCCTCTGATTCATTTGGACAAGGTTATTGCCGTTCATCCTCTAGGTGGTTGTCCTATGGGGAATTCTCGTGAACAGGGAGTGGTTTCTCCAGAGGGAGAAGTCTTCGGATATCCTGGCCTCTATGTGGTCGATGGCAGTATTCTTCCCACCTCCACCGGGCCCAATCCTTCTTTGACCATTGCAGCTGTTGCAGAACATATTGCCGAGCAGATCCCAGACCTCAAAAATAGAGGTCTGGGGAGGGCGGAGCATGAAGATTACCAACGATGCTGAGGGGAAACGATTCTTTACTACGGTCAAAGGCGGCGATGCCCACATTCTGTATAATCGTGGTCCCAATAATATTTATGATCTGTATGCCACTTATGTTCCTACAGAGTCACGGGGCCACAACATCGCCGACCAGCTAGTTCGCGAAGCCATCCGAGTCGCCAAAGAAGAGAAGGTGCAGATCCTGGACACATGCCCTTATGTGCACAGTTGGTTCCGTAAACACCCAGAAGAAAGTGACATCCTTTTTGGAGCCGGAGAGTCCATCGTAGAGCTCTATTAACGGTGGTGCTTGAAATACTGAATTTCCCTCTCATGTTTCTTGGCGGCGGCGAGACTTTTAAAGGTGCCTAAGTTTCGGCGCTTGCCTGTCTTAGAATTGATCTTTCGTGAATAAATTCTATAGAGACCAGATTTCAGCCGGCGGATCATTTGGGCCCCCCTTTTAAAATGGAAATGGGGCTTAGTTTTCACCAAGTCCCATTTCGGACGATCCTCGAAGAGTTATTGCCAGTGTCTGATTTCTCTTCTACCGCAACTGTTCTCGAGACATCGTTTCATCTTTCATTATACCTATGGGAATATGAATGAATTGGGTAAGTGCTGAAGTACATTGAAACAGTCTGATATTTAATTCAAAAGCCCAGGCCAACCCTTTAAAAACGCAGCCATTTCCTTTAAAACCACCCCTATATAAATCGGGGTGTTCTGTGAGTTTTCAAAGTCTCGCGCAAAAGCTGAAAGATCGTAAAGCGGTTATTGGTATCATCGGTTTGGGTTATGTGGGTTTGCCACTTTCAATCCGCTACGCTGACGAAGGTTTCCAGGTTGTAGGTTTCGATATCGATCCAATGAAAGCTGAAAAAATCGCTGCTGGAAAAACCTATATCGAGCATATTCCAGATTCACAAATCCAAGGGGCCACTCAAAAAGGCTTCCGCGCAACGACAAGTTTCGCAGATATTTCTAAAGTCGACGCCATCATCATCTGCGTACCGACGCCATTGAACAAATACCGTGAGCCAGACTTGAGCTTCGTGATCAACACAGTTGAAAGCTTCTTGCCATTCATGCGTGAAGACCAAGTGGTGAGCTTGGAATCCACGACGTATCCTGGCACGACGGAAGAAGAACTTTTGCCACGTATTGAAAGCCGCGGTTTGAAAGTCGGCGAGAATTCGTTTTTGGTATTCTCTCCCGAGCGTGAAGATCCAGGTCGTCAAGACTACTCGACAAAAACAATTCCTAAAGTTGTGGGTGGTCACACAGCGAACTGCCTAGAAATTGGTAAGTTGCTTTATAATGGCGTTATCGACACCGTTGTTCCAGTGAGCTCGACAAAGGCAGCTGAGATGACGAAGCTTCTTGAGAATATTCACCGTGCCGTAAATATCGGTCTTGTGAATGAAATGAAGATCGTAGCTGATAAAATGGGTATCGATATCCATGAAGTAATCGACGCTGCCAGCACGAAACCATTTGGCTTCGTTGCTTACAAGCCAGGCCCGGGCTTAGGTGGTCACTGTATTCCTATCGATCCCTTCTATTTGACGTGGAAAGCCCGTGAATACGGCGTGAATACGAAATTCATCGAGCTTGCCGGCGAAGTGAACTCCAACATGCCTCAGTATGTGATGGAAAAAATCGCGCAAGGTTTGAACGGCGTGAAAAAATCCATCAATGGTGCTCGCGTTCTAGTATTGGGTATTGCCTATAAAAAGAATGTCGATGACATGCGTGAAAGCCCAAGCGTGATGATCATGGAACACCTCCGCGATAAAGGCGCTGTGATTGATTACGCAGATCCGCACGTACCAGTCTTCCCAAAAATGCGTGAACACAAGTTCGACTTGAGGGCTGTAGATGTGACTGCGACGACAATTGCTTCTTATGACTGTATCGTCGTAGCTACGGATCATGATAAGTTCGATTACAGCATGATTCAAAAATCGGCAAAATTGATCGTCGATGCTCGTGGTCGCTATCGTGGTGGCTACGAAAATGTGGTGAAAGCCTAATTTGAATGAAGAAGGTTCTGGTCACCGGTGTCGCCGGCTTCATCGCTAACAGAGTTGCGCAACTGCTTCTGGCAGATGGCGTGCAAGTTGTTGGCCTTGATAACATGAACGACTACTATGACCCGCGCCTTAAAGAGTGGAGGCTTTCCACTCTGACGGATCATCCGAATTTTCAATTCTTCAATATCAATATTGAAGACCAAAAAGCGTTGAAGGATCTCTTCGACGCTCATTCCTTTGATGTGGTCTTCAACTTGGCGGCTCGTGCCGGTGTTCGCTATAGCATGGAGAATCCTCATGTTTATATGAGCACCAATGCTCAGGGATCCCTGAATCTTTTGGAGGAGATGCGCCGAACGGATGTTAAAAAGTTCGTTCTGGCTTCGACGTCCTCGCTCTATGCGGGCTTGGAGATGCCATTCAAAGAAGATTTGGCAGTCAATACGCCGATCTCGCCTTATGCGGCTTCTAAAAAAGCCGCGGAAGTGATGGCTTATACTTATAACTATCTTTATGGCATCGACGTTTCTATCGTTCGCTACTTCACGGTGTTTGGACCGGCAAGCCGTCCTGACATGGCGATCTTCCGATTCATTGAGTGGATCGATCGTGGGGAACCCATCCAGCTTTTTGGCGATGGAGCTCAGTCTCGTGATTTCACCTACGTGGATGACATTGCTCGCGGGACGATCCTGGCTGGTAAGCACTTGGACTATCAGGTCATAAACTTAGGGGGCGGTAAGAACCCTATTGCCGTTACACGTGTGATTAACGCCATCGAGACAGGCTTAGGCAAGCACGCACGCCTGAATATTCAGAGCTCTAACAAGGCTGATATGAAGGAAACTTGGGCTGATATCACGAAGGCAGAAGCGCTGCTAGGTTGGAAACCTGAGGTGGATTTCCAAACGGGGATCGAGCGCGCAATTGAATGGCATACCAAGAATAGAAATTGGCTCAACAGTATTCGTCTTTAACAGTTCTGTAAAAGTTTCGTTTCTGAGTCCAATTGCGGCTCCATTATTTAAAAAACATGTCCCATGAGGTAAACTCCGACCCGCTATTAAACGACCGGGGGTTGCGATGCGCATTTCTGTAATTGGTACGGGTTACGTGGGTTTAGTGACTGGCACTTGCTTTGCCGAAAAAGGGAACGAAGTTCTCTGCGCAGACATCGACTCCAAGCGTATTGAAAAGCTAAATGAAGGTATTGCTCCCTTCTATGAGCCAGGCCTTTCAGAACTCATCATCAAAAATGCACAGAAGAAACGTCTGATGTTCACAGACAATCTTCAATATTCTATCGAAGCTTCAGACATGTTGATGATCGCAGTGGGAACTCCCTCGGACATCGACGGTTCTACAGATCTTAGCTACGTGTTGAGCGTTGCAGAGAGCATCGGTAAATTCATGAATGCCGACAAGTATGTTGTTGTGAAGTCCACAGTTCCAGTTGGAACTTGTGAGGCTGTTAAAAATCGCATTCAACAAATGCTTCTTGAGCGCGGCGCTGCTTTCAAAGTTCAAATTATCTCTAATCCGGAATTCCTTCGTGAGGGCTGTGCTCTTGAAGACTGCCTTTTCCCACCACGCGTGATCGTCGGTGTTGAAAATGAAGAAACTCAAAACGTGATGTTGAATCTGTATCGTCCGTTCGTTGAGGACACCGCGAAAGTATTATTCGTAGACATCTTCTCTTCAGAAATGACGAAGTATGCAGCGAACGCGATGCTGGCGACTCGCATCTCTTTCATGAATGAGTTGTCTCGTATCTGTGAGCTTTCTGGCGCGAACATTGACCTGGTTAAAAAAGGTATGGGTATGGATCCTCGGATCGGTCCTTACTTCTTGAACGCGGGCGTGGGTTATGGTGGTTCTTGCTTCCCGAAAGACGTAAAAGCTCTGATCAAGACAGCTAAAAATCTTGGCAGCCAAATGAGCATTCTTGAAGCCGTTGAGGACGTGAATCATGAACAACACGATCACTTCTTCCGTAAAGTTCAGGACTACTTCAAAGGCGAGCTTGAAGGCAAGACCATCGCAATGTGGGGTTTGGCATTCAAACCAGGCACTGAT